>NZ_JAALCR010000020.1 GCF_011065895.1 Paludisphaera rhizosphaerae
GCCGGATTCCCGTCCCTCATGGGCATGGGAGGACTGGGAGCGATCGGCGGCATCGGAGCGACCGTCATGGGCGCCCGCAACCTGATCGACGCGGGCCTGGGGAAGCCCTTCGGCCTGGGCGAGCCGACGACGAAGGCCCAGGGCTTCGCCGGCCTCGCTCAGGCCGGATCCCGCGAAGCCTACTCGACGATCCTCCGAACCCGCTACGGCGGCGAGAAGGATCCTGTCGCCGAGAACACGCGGAAGGTGATGAACGAGCTGGTGGGGCTCCGGAAGGACTTCAAGCAGGGCTTCAAGATCAAGGAAGGCATGCCGACGAGCCCCGAACTCATCGAGATCTGACCCCGACGACCAGGTCGTCGACGACCACCACGGCCGGGCCCGCCTCGATGAGGCGGCCCAGCCGTTTTTGCTCGAGACGGTGTACCGCCACGATTGCGAGCAGTCCCAAGGGCTCCTAGAATGCAAGGTTGAGCCAATGCAGTCTTCTGAAAAAGGTTTGTCGATGGAGGGTGGGGTGGCGAAACGAGGTGTACGAGAGGCGGTCGTCTCCAACCTGTTGGCTCTGGTGATCGCGATCTTCATGGTCGGTCTCGGAGCCCTAGCGATCTACTCGTCATCGTTCGTGACCGAGGACGCCCACCCAGCCTGGAATGCGGTGTTGACCAACATAGGCGGCGCGATCTTCACGACTGGAGCCATCTCGATCCTCTGGGATCTTTTCTCAAAGCGAGCGTTCGTGTCCGAAGTCTTCTCGATCGCGAAGCTGTCCGAGGACATCGAGAATTCAGGCTTGTCCAGGATCACGACGAATTTTCAGCATGACATGGAGTGGCCAACACTGCTCAGGGGCGCGAAGAAGATGGCCATCTTCTTCGCCTATGCCCGGACATGGCGACAATCTAACCTGAGTTCTTTGGAGAATTTCGCAGGACAACCTGGGAATGAAATGACTATCGTCCTGCCTGACCCAGACGATGATCGGGTCATGGCGGAACTGGCGCGACGGTTCCAGACCGACGTCCAAACTGCGCGCCAGCGGATTGACGAAGCAAAGAATGAATTTATAAGAATCTTCACGCACACAAAATCAAAAGCAAAACTCAAGATCTGGTATGTCAAGACGTCTCCGCTCTTGAGTTTCTATCGGATCGACGGACGGTATGTTGTCGCGGCGTACAGGCATCGCCCAGGCCGAGGGGATATCCCGACGTTCGTGTGTGATCGGGAAGGAGACCTGACCAGGTTCGTTGACGCCGAGTTCGCGGCGATGACCGACGATAAGGAACCGTGGACGCGATGCGTCTACCCTGAGAACAAACCAAGGGCCGTAATCCCCATGGCTCCGTCGGCCTAAGTGAGCATCAACGACCAAGTCACCGTTCTCCCCGGCCGGGACCGCACCAGCTGCGACATCCGGCCGCTACCGCCCTACGAAGGGAATTCGGTCTCGACGTCGCCTGCGCTGTGCTGGGACACACCTCTCCCGTCGTGACGGAGATCTACGCCGAGATGGACCAGGCGAAGGCCCGTGAGGCGATGGAAAGGGTAATGCGGTCCGATGTCCGGTGTCACGGCCGACTAACGAATTCGTAGAGCCTCTGACCTATCCCACTTCCGCACTCACGGTCGCGAGGGCGACAGGTTGGCGCCGAAACCCTCGCGGCCCACTTCCGCCATTCAATCCGTCGCTCTCGCGTCGAGCATCCCCGGCTCGGCCTGTGGAGGATTTTTATGTCCCCAGGGCGACCGCCCTGATCGGCGTCACCGCGGCGGGGCCGGCTCGTCAAACCCCTTCGCTCGCAGATAGTCGACCAGGGCGGCGTCGATCAGCTTCGCCACGTCGGTACGGCAGTGACCTGCCCCTCGCTCGACCCACTCTTTCCACTCGGGGGTGCCCCTGAGGGTTACGGCGATCGACTTTCCACCTCGCTCGATCGGCATGGGCTTCGACTTCTTCGCCATTTTCAATCCCCGCGTGCGAGGTCGACCCGCTGTCTAGTTCCGACTAGTCTTGACTAGACAAGTCTAGCAAAGACTAGTCGGGATCGCCACGTGTGCTGCAGCACGTCTACACGTCGTCAGGACATAGGCTTGACTTGTTGTCTATACAGCGACTAGACTGCCGTTCGTCCGAGTTCGAAAGCAAATAGGCCCGGCCGGATCTAGACCATCCGACCGGGCCCAGGATGATCCCGCCGTTCTGCAACAGGAGATCTACAAACATGGTACGTCACGACCTTACACCCGACAACACCGGGCCCGCGGAGCTGCGTCACTTCCGAGCTCGGTGGGGAGGTTCTGGTTTCCCGGTGATGGAGCGGGACATCGTCGTGAGCCCGACCGATGGTGCCGACGAAGCCCTCGGCGAGTCGGGCGTGAGGCATCCGGATTCCTACTGCCGGATCAACGTGCCCACGCTGGGCGTTGTTGTCTTCGTGGAGTGTCCCTGGAGGCGAGGGGAGTTGGAATTTGCACCCGGCTATCTGGCTGGGCTGGCGGCTTTCGACCGCGCGTTCGAGTCGCTGATGGACGATGCCCAGGTAGTCGACGATGAGGGCCGATTCGATGGATGACTTCCCAGCCGACGATCGCCGTCATGAGTGTGATGTCGCAAATTTGCGACATCAAGGGGGGGGGCGGCGATCACCGCTGCGTTCGCCGAACCTCGTCGGCCCCGCAGAGCCCTCGCCCGGGATCTTCGGCCGACCGTTGACGCGACCGCGCTAGGTCGTCCATGGCGGCGACGCAGTGTGAACTGATCGACGTTCGTTTGCGTGAGTTCTTTGACAATCCGGCCGTCGAAGACCTTGCACGCCCGGGGCTTTGCGGGTAATACCCACGGCCCCGGGCGTGCTGTAGACGGATGCACTAACCTGCGGGTACTACCCGTTTCGAGCGGTTGGACCCACGTCGCGTAAGGTGTTGCGGCATGGGTTGCACCCGAATGGCTTCGGAGATGGTCCCGCAAGTCGTTTTCACAGAAGGGATTCCGCAGATATAGTGTACGTCGGAACAGAGCCTCCGGAGCTAAAGGTTACAGGTTCAAATCCTGTCGGGCGTACTGTTTAACTCTTGCCATGGCCCTCGGTGAGGGCTCTCCCGCCTGCGGGTGGCGACCTGGCCAAGAACGGTGGACTGCCGTTTCTGGAGTCGTCACCATATCCTGGAACTCTGGCCGCCCCCCTTTCGATCGCCTCCACCAGGCGTCCGGCCAAGCCGTCGTCCTCAACGGCGGCCCGATCTTCCTCGGTCGTCACAGCTCGGAAGAGAGCAGGGCCGCCTACGTCGCAGCACCGCCGAATGGCTCGCCAACGGACGGTGGATGCCCCAAACGCGAGCGTCGTCACGATTTCCGAGTCGGCGGACAGCTGCCGCTCCAGAAGCACGCCTGTCGGCGATGGTTTGCAGGGAAACGGCGTGCCAGACAAGAGGAGTCAGGTGTAGCACCCTCCTCGCTTCATTCGGGTCGCCTTGAATCGGCGTTCAAGGGCATCCATCCTTCCGCGGGACCAAATTTGGTCCGCGGGTGTTTCGATTGTCGGCGTGCAATCGTCGGGACGGAATCTCCATTATTCGCTACACCGCGAGTGACGCTCGTGTTTAATGTAGCGGCGTGGGTGTTGTTCGGATGCGACGCTTGGGAATCGAGGCTGAGAGCCAAAAGGAGACGCCGATGTCTTCCCCATGGCCGGAAACCGACGGCGAGCCGATCCTGACGGGATGCACCGTCTGGGCCGCCTGTCTCGCCGTGGCGATTACTGCCGTCCTCGTCGGCGGGGTTGCGGCCTATGCCCTGAGGAGCGATGGCCCGACCAAGCGGCCCGGCCACAAGAAATTGAGGCCGATTGGAGATCACGATCGAGGATCGAAGCGGACATGCCTCAGGACATCTAAGGCGAGGATCGAGAGCCGTCGCAATTCCGCCGTAAGACCGACAAGAGGGGGCTCCGCCGCCGGCTCATCGTCGACCTGGTCGGCGGCGAGGCGTGCCGCAGCCGATCGACCCACGAGGGATCGGCTGATTTCCCGATCCCGTCGAATGGGCATGTAGTCAGCCCCGATCACCTCCCGAAACGCCTTTGCATCGCAATCGCGACCGGCACGGCGAGGCAGGCCAACCTCAGCGGCGATGGCTCGGGGACGGCGGTGGCGGAGATCTTGAACACGGTCCCCAGGTTCGACGTCCCACCTTACGAGGTCGTGCCGTAGAAGTCGCCCTGGCCGTCGGCCAGTAGCCATGAGTTGGGCGTGAAGCCCTTCAAGCCGGGTATGTCGATCCCAGTCAAGCGTAATTCGAACCGGTGCCGGCGTAGCCCGTTCCGTAGAGATGCGGCCTCCGTGTAGGCGTCAGAGAGAGTGGGGTCGAAAGCGATGTCGTTGTTGGGGGCAGAGTCGGGGTCGAAGTATCTCAGGTCACCGTCCATGAGATCGACGGTAGCCCGCGAGGAGTCCCCCGACAACTCCGATGCCTCCCATCACGATGGAACTTGGCTCGGGCGTCACGATCGACCGGAACCGCACGGTGGACGTTGACGTGCTGAACACGCCGATGCCGCCGCCGGTCGGCCTAAGGGTAATGCCCCCGCTGGGGACGGATACGGGGCCGGCGCCGCCGTCGTAGGTGGTCTTCAACTGGTAGTTGAGGAAGGGTGGAGGCGCGATCGCCGACGTTGAGAACAAGTCTGTTCCCCCGCCGACGTTGGTGTCGACCTGGAAGACGCCCGAGTACGCCTGGTAGACGATCCTGGCGTCGTAGTAGGCCGTCCCGCTAGGCCCGCCGGCTATCGCGTAGTCCAGAGGACCCTGGAAGGAGTAGAGCGGCCCAAACCGATTGAAGGACTCCCCGACGTCGCGAGTATCGCCGCGGAGGGTCAGCGTGATCGAGCCATTGCGGAAGACCTGTGAGCCGATGCCGATGTCGACGTTGGTGTAATCGAGGACGTAGGTGATCGGCTCGGCGTGAGCGAAGGATGGAAAGAGGAGAGCGAACGCCGCAACCGCAGCGGCTAAATAAGTGCGCATGATCGTCCTTGCGGGCGTGGGGGGGAGTTCATCCCTGACGGTTCAGCCCGTCAGCCCGCGCACGCTAGCTTGAGCCCAGAGGGGCCAGAAGAAGCTGCCTGAGATTTCCGTTAATCCCGCGAGATGTGAGTTGAGCGAGGGAAACAGGCGGTGATTTGGGACAACGCACACGGTCTAACCCGTCCTGGTGCACTGTTCCGTTAGGCCGCTGCGCAAGAAAAGGCCCCGTGTTGATCGACGGGGCCGTCAGGTCACAGGAAGACGCAGGGGCGGCCGCTCAATCCGAAGATTCAACACTTGTCCACCCGTGCTTTGCTCGAACCGCCTCCAGGGCCTCGGCGCGGGCGGCCTCGGACGGGAAGGCGATGAGTCTCGCTCCCGACCTGGACCCCGCCGGAACGCCGCCGAGTCGCGTTAGGAAGAGCTCGATCTTCCAAACGTCCCCGCCCGAGCGGTCGATTTGCACGTTATAGCCGAAGCGCCCGGGATTGGCTGCCTTCGTGTAGCCCAGACCCTTGAGGACTTCAAGGATCTCGCACCACGTCGGGAACGCTCGTCCAGATCGCTCCTTGTAGAGGTTCACAGCTTGCTCGAACTCGGTGGCGTCGGATTCTTCGGCGTCGGGTGCGGGTGAACCCGTCCAGTCGGATTGCATCGTATTGGATTGCATGGCATCACCTTTCGAAGATCTGCGGCCAGGCGTGGGCTCTCTCCGTATCTGGCATGGCTTATCCAAGAAAGTTCTTCATGCGAACGATCTATCTTTGATGACGAGCAAGACTGGCGCCGGCGTGCGGCTTTCGTGGGTGCGCGGCTTCAGGGCGTCTCCAATTAACAACCGGCATCCACGAGGTCTGGATGGCACCGCCGCAGACACTTGATGGCAGGAAACCCCGTGCGATGAGAAGGGCCGACGCCGACCGAAACGTCGCCTAGGTTCTGAACGACGGCACCACGGGAAGAGCGCCGGCAGGCTTCGCGGGCGCGTCGACGCCGCTTCTCCGTGGGCCGGGCCTTCGTTCGGCAGGTCGATCTCCAGACTAAGGCCGGCGTTTAGGATACGCGCCTGAGTCGATGCATCAAGGGTGAGGTCGAAGGCCGAAACCGGCCTCTCGTCAATCGAGCAGAGGGGACGGGTCGACCTCGGCGGGATTCCAGGGCGTGGCCGCCGCCTGCCGGTACTTCTCCTTCAGCGCGGCCCAATGGGCCGCTTCTCGCTCGTGCCTCGCGGCCTCGGCCCGCTCCTGCGACTCCCATCCGCTGACATCGGTCGCCTTGTCGGACCGGAATGGGGCGTTCTCCTTGGCCGCCATGTCGGCCAGGCCGGCGTAGCATAGCGCTCGGGTCCTGGACAGCGCCTCGGCTCGGGCGTACGAGTCTGCGACCTGCAGGCGTTCCGCTGCAATCGAGGAGAGCCGTTCGGACTGCCGCCGCTCGCCCACAACGAAGATGGAGACGGCCGCCAGGATTGCCAGCGGCATGGTAATCATCCAGGCTCTCATCTCAGCGGCCCTTAGGGTCGACCCGAACCATCATCGTCTTGTGACGCCTCCCGCAGTCTACTGATTTGTCGGTCGTTCGACATCAACACTTCGCAATTTTTTGATGATTATAAAAGCGGGTGCTGCGTAATCTAATGCAGGTCGATCCAGGAGGCGCATATCTGGTCTACTGGGGCGCATGAAAAGGCCCAGCTTCCTCGGAATGGGAGCGGCGAGAAGCCAGGTCGATCACAGGATCAATTATGGATGGGTATACTCAAGCACATGGATATGCTGCCATGCGTGCGTGGCCGGCGTGGTTTGCTGAGTGGCCGGGGCGAGGTTCAATGGAACGTCGTCGATTCAGCGCATCCCTGAGTGCATCGCACTGAACTGCCATGTGATGAGACATGCCCCGCGTTAGGCCAGGAGGCCCTTTACAACCGATGCGGGCTCGACGCCGGTGAGGCGGAAGTCCAGGCCCTGGTGTCGGACGCTGAGGCGCTGGTGGTCCAGGCCGAGCTGGTTCAGGATCGTGGCGTGGACGTCGTGGACGTGGACCGGGTCTTCCACAGCGCCGAAGCCGAACTCGTCGGTCTGGCCGTGGATGTGGCCGGCCTTGAAGCCGCCGCCGGCGAACCACATCGTGAAGGCGTCGATGTGGTGGTTGCGGCCGGTCGACTCGCGGACTTCGCCCATCGGCGTGCGGCCGAACTCGCCCCCCCAGACGACGATCGTGTCCTCCAGCAGGCCGCGCTGTTCCAGGTCGCGGACGAGCGCGGCGCAGGGGCGGTCGATGTCGCGGCACTTCTCGACGAGGTGGGTTTCGAGGTTCTCGGTCGGGCCGCCGTGGTGGTCCCAGTTGGTGTCGTAGAGCTGGACGAACCGCACCCCGCGCTCGACCAGGCGACGGGCGAGGAGGCAGTTGCGGGCGAAGCTGGCCTCCTTCTCATCGCGTATGCCGTACATCTCTAGCGTCGATTTGCTCTCGCCGTGGATGTCCATCAGCTCCGGTGCGCTGGTCTGCATCCGGTAGGCCATCTCATAAGCGTTGATCCGGGTGGCGATCTCCTCGTCGCCGGTCTCTACGAGCCGCTTGAGGTTCAGCTCCCGGACGGCGTCGACGACCTTCCGCTGGCCGGGAGAGTCGATCGAGGGGGGCGTCGAGAGGTTGACGATCGGATCGCCCTGGTTGCGCAGGGGGACGCCCTGGTAGGTCGTCGGCAGGACGCCGCTCCCCCAGAGCACGGCGCCGCCGCGAGGTCCGCGGGGGCCGCTCAGCAGGACGACGAAACCGGGGAGGTCGTGGCAATCGCTGCCGAGGCCGTAGGTGACCCACGACCCCATGCTCGGGCGGCCGAACTGGCCGGTGCCCGTGTTCATGTAGAGCTTGGCGGGGGCATGGTTAAACAGGTCGGTCTTGCAGGTCTGGAGGAACGTGAGCCGGTCCACGATCCCCGACATGTTCGGCAGGAGGTCGCTGACCCAGACGCCGGTCTCGCCGTACTTCTTGAAGCTGCGCCGGGAGCCCAGCAGGTTGAAGCCGTTGCTGGTCCCCATGAAGGCGAACCGCTTGCCCTCGACGAAGCTCTGGGGGATCGGCTTGCCGTTCAGCTCGGTGAGCCGCGGCTTGTTCTCGAACATGTCGAGCTGCGACGGCCCGCCTGCCATGAACAGGTAGATGACCCGCTTGGCCTTGGCCGGGAAGTGGGGAGGCTTGGGCTCGAGCGGGTCTCGCGTCGGCGACGGTGAGCCGGCGAGGCCGTTCTCGGACATCAGCGAGGCCAGCGCGATCGAGCCCAGGCCGACCGAGCACCGGCTGAAGAAGTGTCGTCGCGAGACGTCGCGCAGCGCGTGTTCGGGATTCATGGCGGTCACTCGCGTGTGAGAGTCTCGTCGAGGTTCAGCAGGACGCGGGCGGCGGAGAGAGTGTCGAGCTTCTGGAGGACGGCGAGTTCATCGGGCGCGGCGGGGCGGGCGGTGCAGCGGCGGAAGGCGGTTTCCAGCCCGTCGCGGCGGATGATCTTCTCCAACGCGGCGGCGAACTCGAAGAACCCCGCGTCGTTCAGCAGCGTCAGCGCCTGGAGCGGCGTGTTGCTGCGGATGCGACGCGTGCAGGTGCTGAAGCCGTCGGGCGCGTCGAAGACGATCAACTCCGGCGGGGGCGAGGCGCGATAGATAAACGTGTAGAGGCCGCGACGATAACGGTCCTCGCCCTTGCTCACGGCCCAGACGCGCTTCACCTGACCCTGCCCCATAACGCCGTCGGGGATGGGCGGATAGACAGGCGGGCCGCCGATCTTGGGCGACAGCAGGCCGCTGGCGGCAAGCTCGACGTCGCGCACCAACTCGGCGTCAAGCCGCAGCCGCTGCTGGCGGCCGAGCAGGTAATTGTGCGGATCCTTCTCGTGCAGGTCGGGTCGGTCTGACGAGGACTGGCGATAGACGTGCGAGGTCACGATCTGCCGGTGCAGCGCCTTGAGGCTCCAGCCCTTCTCCATGAACTCGACGGCCAGCCAGTCGAGCAGGTCGGGGTGGGACGGTGGCGAACCCTGCATGCCGAAGTCGTTCTCGGTCTCGACGAGGCCGCGGCCGAAGTACTGCTGCCAGACTCGGTTCGCGATCACTCGCGAGGTGAGCGGGTTCTTCGGGCTGACGAGCCAACGCGCCAGGTCGAGGCGATCGGACTTCGGTCCTCGCGACTCCAGCGGCGGCAGCACGGCGAGCGTTCCCGGCGAAACCTCGTCGGCGGGGCGAGTGAAGTCCCCCTTGATGAGGATGCACGTCTTGCGGGGCTTCTCTAGCTCCTTCATCACCAGGGTGCTTACCCCCTGGTTGAGGGTCGTGTCGAGTTCGGAGTAGCGGTCGTTCAGCCTGCGGAACTCGCCCTCGGCGGCGATCCCGCCGGCGAAGAGCGCCCGTTGCTGGTCGAAGTTGCGCTTGGCTGATGCAGCCCCGAGAGCCTTCTTCACCTCGGCGGCCAGCCCCTTCTTGGCCTCGGGCGACAGGCCGGCTTCCCACTTCGCCAGATCCTCGGCGTGATCCTTCATGTAGGCCGTGATCTTCGTCTTCAGGTCGTTGAACTCGGCGGTGAGATCGCCGACGTTGAGCCCCTGGTCAAAGACCTTCAGCGTCGGCTCGTCCTGGTTGTTCAGGAAGGCGAAGAGCTGGTAGTACTCTTTCTGCGAGATCGGGTCGAACTTGTGGTCGTGGCACTGGGCGCAGCCGACGGTCAGGCCGAGCCAGACCGTCCCCGTCGTCGCCACGCGGTCGAAGACGCTGTCGATGCGGAACTGCTCGGGATCGATGCCGCCTTCCTGGTTGATCTGGGTGTTGCGGTGGAAGCCGGTGGCGACCTTCTGGCTTTGCCCGGCGTCGGGGAGGAGGTCGCCGGCGATCTGCTCGACGGTGAAGCGGTCGAACGGCATGTCGGCGTTGAGCGCCTCGATCACCCAGTCGCGGAACTTCCAGATCTGGCGAGGGGCGTCGATCGAGTAGCCGTTGCTATCGGCGTACCGGGCCTGATCGAGCCACCATCTCCCCCAGCGCTCGCCGTAGTGAGGGCTGGCGAGCAGTCTGTCCACCAGGGCTCGGTAGGCTTCGTCCGCGTCCTTCGCGGAAGCGGCGACGAACTGATCGACCTCGGCGACCGTCGGCGGCAGGCCGGTCAGGTCGAGGGAGACGCGACGGATGAGCTTCTCGGGAGTCGCTTCGGGAGAGGGCTGGAGTCCCGCTTCGGTAAGCTTCTTCTGGATGAAGAAGTCGATGGCCGAATCACATGAGCTATCGACGGCCGGACGAACGGGCAGGATGAACGCCCAGTGGGGTTCGTACTTCGCCCCTTGCTCGACCCATGCCTTGAGTTTCGCCTGCTGCTCGGCCGTGAGCCGCGGCTTGTGCGAGGAACGGGGAGGCATCACCATCTCGTCGTCGTCGCTCTCGATCCGCGCCAGCAACTCGGATTCCTCCAGTTTGCCGGGGACGACGGCTTTGACGCCGTCTTGATCGAGGGTCGCGCCTTCGAATGTGTCGAGCCTTAGGCCCGCCTTGCGATGCTTGGAGTCGAATCCGTGGCACGCGAAGCAGTTTTCCGAGAGGATCGGCCGGATGTCGCGGTTGAAGGAAACCGGGTCTGACGCCTTCACCGTACAGACGGACGTCGCGCCGGTCACGATGAGGAGGACGAGGCGCATCGTCGCCGGTCCGGGAAGCTCGGGCATGAGGAGACTCCGCACGCAAGCTGCTTCGGCACAGGCCCCGCGTCCGCAGACGTTCGCGGCCGTGAAAGTTCATCGACGCCTCATATGGTCTGAACGTCGATTCTACAGACTTTCGCACGACTTAACCAACGTCATCCAGGCGAGGAGCCGTGGTTGGGCGGCGGGTGCAGCCGGATCGACGGGGTGGTTCGAAACAAGAGAGGCCGAGACGTCTTCGGCGACGACTCGGCCCTCGGGTGACGTTCGGTTGGGATGAACCTCAGGCCGGCTGCACGCCGGGCTTGCCGGCTTCAACGGCGAAGGATTTGAGGGTCTTGACCGCGCTGCCGGGGGACTTCACCGACTCGACGATCCGGTAGTCGCTGGTCCACGACTTCGGGGTGACGTTGCAGAGGACGTAACCGCGCTGACGGTTGTGGAAGTGGACGCCCGGATTGCCGGCGAGGAGGGCGTCGAGGCCTTCGACGGTCGGCGAGCCGTCGCCGCCGCTGGTGATCGAGGTGCCGACGAACTCGGCGGCGACGATGGCGCCCTCAGGCTTGCGGTCGTCGACGCGGAGGTCGTTCACCCAGTTGGAGTGGATGTCGCCCGTCAGGACCACGGGGTTCGGGATGCGACGGTCGGCCATGAACTCCACGAGCTTCATTCGCTCGTAGGCGTATCCGGGCCACTGATCCATCGAGTACAGCTCCGGCCCTCCTTCGGTGCGACTGCGATGAACCATGCCCATCATCACCTGCTGGGCCAGCACGTTCCAGGACGAGGTCGACCTCAGGAGGGAGGCCTTCAGCCAGCCGGCCTGTTTCGCGCCCAGGATTGTGTTCTTGGGGCTGAGGGCGGCCTCGTTCAGTTCCGCGGCGTGGTCGCCGTTGGGCTGGTCGGTGCGGTACTGACGCGTGTCGAGGACCTGGAACGCGGCCAGCCGGCCGTATCGGAGGGTCCTGTAGAGTTTCATGTCAGGCCCCTGCGGCAGGGAGAAGGACCGCAGCGGCATCGCCTCGTAATAGGCCTGATAGGCCTTCGCGCGTTGCTCCAGGAACTCGATCGGGTCGATGCCCTCCTTCTCGGAGATCTCGGCCGCGTAGTTGTTTTCGAACTCGTGGTCGTCCCAGGTCACCACCCAGGGGCAGCGGGCGTGGGCGGCCTGGAGGTCGGCGTCGGTCTTGTACTGGGCGTGCCGGATGCGGTAGTCGGCCAGGGTCCTCAGCTTGGGGCCGGCGTGCTTGCGGACGAGCGCCTCGCGGCCAGGGCCCTCGTAGATGTAGTCGCCCAGGTGGAAGGCCAGGTCGAGTTCTTCCTCGGCCAGCTTGCGGTAGGCGGTGAAGTAGCCCTGCTCATAGTGCGAGCAGGAGGCGAAGGCGAACCGGAGACTCTCGGGCGAGGCGTCTGGCGCTGGGGTCGTGCGCGTGCGGCCGATCGGGCTGATGGCGTCGCCGACCTTGAAGCGATACCAGTACCAGCGGTCGGGTTGGAGGCCTTCGGCCTCGACGTGGACCGAATGCGCGAGCTGGGGCGTGGCGACGGTCTTGCCGCTGCGGACCACGTCGCGCATGCCGTCGTCGGTCGCGATCTCCCAGGCGACTTCGACGGCCTCCGGCGGCATGCCGCCGTCCGGGTCGAGCGGGCTGGGCGCCAGCCGGGTCCAGAGGACGACGCCCGATTCGGTCGGCTCGCCCGTCGCCACGCCGAGCGAGAACGGATCGGCGGAGAAGCTCACGCGTCGCGAGCGAGCCTCGGCCCGTGAGGCGAGGAGGGGCAACGAGGCCAGGGCTGATCCATAGGCCAGGAAGAGCCGACGGCTGACGCCGCCCTCGGAGCGCGCGGCAGAGCGCAGATCGGAGAGATCGATCACGTGTGAGGTCCTGGACGTACATGGAAGAGTCAGGCTGGAATTCGCCTCAAGATAGCGACCTCAGACGAAGGGATCCTGAAGAATCCTGTGAAGATTCAGCGTGCGAGTCGTCGTCGACTCTCACGTTTATGGATTCCAGCTACTGGACCGGGTCGTCCGTCTGGTCTCTAATGCGCAGCGCGTTGAGTCGTGTCGTGGGGATCGGTCGACCAATCACGGGCCGGGCCATGAATCGCAATCCATCGAGCCAGCTTTTCGGACGCGCCTGCCTCGTCCTTGCATTGACCCTCGGAGTCGTCGCATCCTCGAAGGCGGCGGAAGCACCGTCCTTCGAGGGCGAGAAGTCGACCTGGCATGGCGACTTCGACCGCTACGACTACCTGATCGACGAGCAGACGCTTCTCATCGAGCCGTTCCGCCGCGATCCGGATGAGAAGTTCGGGGTCAGGCCCCCGCCGAGGGGGAAGCGACGCTGCATCGTCGTGGCGCCGAAGACGCCCGCCCTGGGCAATCCCTGGTCCTGGCGCGGCTGCTACTGGGACCACCAGCCCCAGACCGAGGTGGAATTGCTTCGTCGCGGCTTCCACATCGTCTACGTCTCGGCCGACCAGAATCTGAAGCCCGATCGGACCTGGGACGCCTGGTACGCGTTCCTCACGGAGAAGCATGGGCTCTCGAAGAAGCCCGCGTTCATCGGCATGAGCCGGGGCGGCCAGTACGCCTACCTCTGGGCGACGGCCAATCCGGACAAGGTCTCGTGCATCTACGCCGACAATCCGGGGGGCGGCCCCGAGATCTTCGGCAAGCTAACGGGCCTTGCGGCGGCCGACGTGCCCATCCTCCACGTCTGCGGGAGCATCGACCCGCTGCTGGGACGGGTTTCGACGCCCATCGAGACGATCTACTCGCAGCTCGGCGGGCGGATCTCGGTGATGATCAAGGAAGGGGCTGCGCACCATCCCCACAGCCTCCGCGACGCCACGCCGATTGCCGACTTCATCACGCAGCAGGTGCAGCAGGTCGCCGTCGTCCCCCCGCCGTTCGTGACCGGCCGCGCGACGCACTCGACGTTCTACGGTCGTGAAAGCGACTATCGCGACTTCCCCAAGGAGGGGACCCACATCACCTGCCGAGGCCCGTGGTTCAGGCCCAATTTCGACCGCTATTCCTTCAACCTCGCCGGCGTCGAGGGGGCTGTCGACGTGATCGTCCCCAAGACCCCTGCGTCGGGGAAGCCCTGGGTCTTCAGGGCGGACTACACGTCACGCGACTCGGTCGTCGATCTGGCGCTGCTTGAGGAGGGAGTTGCCATCGTAACGGGCCCTGTGCCGTATAACGCGGACGGGCCGTCGCTCAAGGCCTGGAACACGGTCTACGACTTGCTCGTCGGCCATGGCCTGTCGAAGAAGCCCGTCATGGTCGGCGAGGGCGGGGCGGCCGGGGAGGCCTACGCGTGGGCGATCGCCAATCCCGACAAGGTCTCGCGCATCTACGGCGACAACCCCGTCTTGCGGTGCACGATGACCCAGAAACAGCCCCTCGACGACCTCACCCCGTTGGCGAAGGCCGGCGTCCCGATCCTCCACTCGTGCGGGGCCCTCGACCCCATGCTCGCCAGCCAGAGCCGCGAGGCCGAGCGGCGGTACAAGGAACTCGGGGGGACGATGACGGTCCTCGTCCGAGAAGGGGAGGGCCATCGGCCGACGTCGGCCGAGCACGTGAAGCCGGTCGTGGATTTCATCCTCGGTCGATAGATAGGGACCTTCTCTCCATGATCACGCAACGCCCCGCATTCTGGATGGTCGCGATCGCCTGGGCCTGTCTCCACGCCTCGGCTGCAGCCCACGAGCCCATGCGCAAGATTCGGGTGAGTCAGGACCGCACGCACTTCGTCCTCGAAGGGAACGAGCGGCGATTCGTCCTCTGGGGCGTGAACTATGACCACGACGACGCCGGCCGTCTTCTGGAGGACTACTGGGGCGACGAGTGGGGAAAGGTCGTCGAGGATTTCCGCGAGATCAAGGACCTGGGGGCGAATGTCGTCCGGATCCACCTTCAAACCGGACGGTTTCTGAAAGCCGCCGATCGTCCCGACGAGGACAGCCTCAAGCGGCTAGGCGACCTTGTGAAGCTGGCCGAAGAGACGGGCCTCTACCTGGACCTCACCGGCCTGGGTTGCTACCACAAGCAGGACGTCCCCGCGTGGTACGACGCGCTCGACGAATCGGCTCGATGGGACGCGCAGGCGGTCTTCTGGAAGGCCGTCGCGGGCGTGTGCAAGGACAGCCCGGCCGTCTTCTGCTACGACTTGATGAACGAGCCCGTCCTCACCGGCGGCAAGAATCCCGATCAATGGCTGGCCGGCGATCCGCTGGGCGACAAGTACTTCGTCCAGCGCATCACCCGCGACATGAAGGGCCGGAAGGATAAGGAAATCGCCAGGGCGTGGATCGAGCGACTGACCTCGGCGATCCGCACCGTCGACGGTCGTACGCTGCTGACCGTCGGGGTCATCCCCTGGGCTCAGATCTTCAAGGGGGCCAAGCCGCTCTTCCACGACCCGGACGTCGGCCGGACGCTCGACTTCGTCGCCGTCCATTTCTATCCCAAGGCCGGCAAGCTCGACGAGACCCTGGAGGCTCTTCGGGTCTACGAGGTCGGCAAACCGCTCGTCATCGAGGAGATCTTCCCCCTCGGCGCGAGCCTGGAAGAGACCGTGACGTTCATCGAGCGTTCGAAGGAGCACGTCGACGGTTGGATCAGCTTCTACTGGGGGAAGACCGACGAGGAATGCGAGAAGGCCGGCGACATGGCCCACGCTGTCACGGCCGCCTGGCTGAAGCGCTTTCGGGCCATCGTCCCCGCCGAGGCCAATCCCTGAGGCGGATTTCCGACGGCCAGCGCCTCATTCCTCGCTCGTTGCGTAGAACAGCAGGTTGGCGATCCGCCAACGGCCGCGGTCCTGCTTCAGCGTGAAGTGGTCGTAGCCCTTTTCCACCCTTGCGCCTGCGGTGAGTTTCCAGTACACCACCGCGCGGGCGAGCTGCTGTTCGAAGTGGATCTCGATCGACTCCGGGACCTCGACCATCCGGGCTGAGGAACGACGGTGGGCGTCGCGCTGGCTGGCGATGAACCGGGGACGGGTGATCGTGAAGAGCTGGCCCTGGCCGTCGATGTGCTGGATGGCGGCGTCGGTCATGAAGCAGTCGTCGTAGCCGCTCATGTCCTGGTCGGACCAGACCTTGAAATAGTGCTCGACGAAGGCTCGCACCTCTTTCTCGCGGGCTGACGCGTTCGATGCGGGCTGCTCTTCGGCTTCGACCTGAAAGGAAGCCTTGCGAACGGAGGCCTGGGGTTCCTTGACGGGTTGGGTCTCGCGCCAGGCTTCCAGGACGTCGAGGACGAACGTTTCGACGAGCGGAGCGTCCACGGCCTTTCCGCCGACCGTGGCGCCCAGCGGCGGGACGTGGCAGAAGAGGACCGAGCCCTGGATCTTGCCGGTCTTCTTCAGGTGTTCGAGGCTGTAGAGGGTTTCCTCGCAGAGGTACCGGCCGGCGTCGTCGGAGAGTCGGACGACATGACCGCGGCCGGCGAGCGTCTTGGCGATCCGAGCAGCTTCCGAGGTTGCAAGGAAAGCGACGGGGCCGTCGTCCGCGATGCTAGGCGAGGCGGGTCTGGCACCGGCGTTGTCCGGGAACGGTCCCCGCTGGTTGCGAGCCAGGGCTTCGACGGTGAACGCATCCGGCCGGCCCTGGCCGAAGGAGAAGACGGCGACCGGCTTGAACTCGGCGGCGAGCGCCTCGATCCGCTTGCCAGGCTCGCCCCAGACGACGGGAAGCTCGCGGGCGATAAGTCGATATCCGTTCCACTCGCGGCCGTCGAGCGCCTTGATCCCCTCCCACGAGGGATTGGGGGGCCGTTTCGGACCGAACGGTTCGAAGCCGGTGAGCAGGATCGTCGGCGGCTCGTCCGCGGCGGCGGCGGCGGCCGGCCGGACGCCGAGGGCTCCCAGACCCATGGCGAGTGCCGCGAAGGCGACGGCCGTCGCTGCGCGGAGGAGGATCGAAAGGCTCACGGACGGGCTCCCGGCAGGTCGTGTTTGAGAGCCCCGGCGTCCCGGCCGGGGCGGCCGTGAGTCATTGGATCAGAGCGACGGTCGGCTTGCAACCCGCGCTGAGGGGCGGTCAGTCCACAGAGGCCGAGCGGCGCATGGCGAACGAGCCCTTCACGCCGTCGATGTCCCAGGTCCCTTCCATTGACCGGCCCCCTTCGGACGCGACGACTCCCGAGTATGCGACGTTGTGAGAGACGCCCGCGGTTCCGTCGTACGTCTTGGTGAAGCGAAGCGTGTGAGTCGCCTCGTCGTAGCGGCCTTCGGCCGTGGCATGGAGCCAGGGGGACTGCTGATCTCCGAAGGTGTTGGCCTCCTTGATCATCGCCTTGATCCGATCGCCGTCCTGGAAGAGAAAGGCCGTGAATGCGACCGGCCGTTGCCCCGTGCCCTCCGCGTACCTGTATTCGCCCGTCCAGACCCCGGAGAGTCCGCCGGCCTTTGAGGAGGAACAGCAGGCGCAGCAACCCGTCGCGGTCTTCTTGCCGGCGTCGTCATCACCTGGCGCGGCCGAAGCGAGCGCCGCGATCGGGACGAGCACCAGCGCCAGACCATACCGTCCGTGTCGAGAGATGCCCATGACGTAGACCCCCTGGAAAGAGGAAGCGGTACAAGCGAGCCGAACGACATGCCGCTGAGGGGAGACACTGGGATCTTGGGCGCGGCCTCGGACGTTTGTCTAGCGAAAAGCTTAGGCCCATGGGTGGCCGTCCCGCCTTGACCGCGCGGCGGGGGCTGACCTACGATCGGGGGCCGTGCCCGATGAGACGGGCCATGTGGGGACGGATCGTCGCGGGCGAGGAGGATCGCATGTCGCTGGTCAGGATCTTGCGCAAGGCCCCGCCGTGGGCGACGACCGCCTCGGCCTTCATCCTGGCGCTCGTGGCGGCGACGTGCGTCCCCCCCGGGCTCGTCCAGGGCGCGTTGTTTCAGTCCCCCATCATCTGGGAACTTGACGAGGTGTCGAAATTCTCCCACCTCAAGGTCTCACGAACCGGCAACACTCGGACGCTCTGGTTCGTCCGCGATAACGGCGAGGAGGTCATCGAGAGCAAGATCGACCTTTCACGACGGGCCGACCTGCTGATCGAGTACACCCGCTTCATGTTCCTCAGCTACGTCTTCAATCCCCAACCCAAGCGCTCGTTGATCGTGGGGCTGGGCGGAGGGGCGATGGTCCACTTTCTCCAGGCCAAGGAGCCTGAACTGAAGGTGGACGTCGTCGAGATCGATCCGAGCATCGTGAGCGTCGCCGACCGCTTCTTCGACGTCCGGAGCAAGGGGAACGTCGACATCAAGCTGGCCGACGGCCTGACCTACCTCAAAAACGCCGACGCCAAATACGACGTCATCTACATGGACGCCTTCCTCCGCCCCTCGGCAGGGACCGACCGGGTCGGGGTGCCCAGTCATCTGAAGACCGAGCAGTTCTACGACCAGATCGTTCGTTCCCGGCTCAATCCCGACGGCGTCGTCGTCTTCAACCTCAACCCCCACCTCTCGGTTCTGGAAGACATTCGGACGATCAAGAGCGTCTTCCCGAACACCTACGTCTTCAAACTCACCGGTTATGAAGGGTATGTCGTGGTCGCGTCCACGGCCCAGAAGACGTGGGACTCGATCGCCATCAGCGCCGAGGCCACGCGACTCGATCATCGCTTCAAGGCGCCGTTCAAGTTCCGGGACATGGCGGGCCGTCTCGTCCGTCGTTGACCGGCGACGCCCATCCCGACCTCTTGAGCCTGAGAAAGCGGCTGCGCGGTTCCGTGACGGCTGCTTCTCAACCTCGGTTCTCGCCTCGATTTCTTGGTCTGTATGGGCCTTGAGGACGCGAAACGTCGCTGAAAGCAATTATGGATTGGGGGGCTTGCTCCGAGATTGCAGCGACGGCATGATGTTTGCGTGACGTCGGCGCGTGAGTTTCCTGGTTCTCTTGAAACTCGACAAGGATCAGCGGGCGACGATAGGTGACGCGTCGACGACAACAGCCGCTTACTGGCTCCCTAGTCGGCGCGGCGAGGGATCACCTGGGGTTCGGTTGCGTGATGGTTCTCATCGGGTCGCGGTTTCAACGACTCCTTAACCGAGGGGTTGATAGGCCTCCCGCCGCCGGGTCCCGTTCGCCTTCGGCGATCGGGCTGCGCCATGCGCCGGGAGTCGCGACGAACTGGTGGTGTTACCCCATCGCAATCGGGTTGGGAGGGGCTGCCGTCGCGATTCGGGCCCTTCTGAAGCCGCTCGTCGGCGACGAATTCCCGCTCTTGCTCTCAGCGCTCGTGGTGGTTCTGGCATCGTGGCTTTGCGGGGCCGTTCCTGCCTTGCTGGCCCTGGGGGTGATGCTCGCGGGGTTCTCCTGGGCTTCATCGACGCTGATGGAATCGTCCACGACGGTGGGGATGAGCCTGTACGCGTTGGGGGCCGCCGCGATCACCTGGCTTGGGGCGAGGATGCGGTCGTCCCTCATGGGCTCGGAGACGGCTCGGTGGGCTGCGACGGTCGAGGGGGAGCGATTGCTCGGCGAACAGGCCGCCCTGCTGGAGACGGCCGAGGCTCAATCGCGGCGCCTGGAGGAGTTGCTGGGAGAACTTCGCGAGAAGAACGCCTTCCTCATGGCGATCCTCAGCCAGGCGCCGTCGGGCGTCCTGGTGGTTGAGGCGGGAACCTCGCGTTTGATCCTGAGCAACGCCGAGGCTGATCGCATCAGCCGAGGGCGGCTCCGTCCCGCCGAACCGATTGAAGGGGCTCTTCGCGCGTCCGACCGGATCGCCGCCTTCCGCTCGGACGGCACGCGATACGCCCCCGAAGAGTGGCCGCTGATCCGGTCCGTGCAAACCGGCGAGGCCGTCTGCGGCGAGGAGATCGAGATCGCTTTCCCCGACGGCGAACGTCGGCGGCTCCTTGTTCGATCTGGTCCGGCGGTCGATGAGACTGGCCGCATGATCGCCGCGGTCGCCGTCTTCGACGACGTCACCGAACGTCGAGCCGCGGAGGATGCGCTGGCCGAGAGCGAGCGCCGGTTCCGCCAACTCGCCGAGCTCATCCCTCAGGTCGTCTACATCACCAGGCCCGACGACACCATCGCGTTCCTGAACCGCCGCTGGTTCGAGTACACCGGCGCGTCAAGCGACCACGTCGACATCAAGGACGCCTGGCTCGAATCAATCCATCCCGATGATCGAGCCCGTGTCCTGTCGGCCCGCGCCCGCTCCAAGGACCAGGGCGAGCCGACCGAGGTTGAGTATCGGGTCCGTGGACGCGATGGCTCGTATCGATGGTTCCTGGGACGGTCCAAGTGGATGCGAGACGAAGCCGGAGCGCTCTGGCAGCGGTTCGGCACCGCGACCGACATTGACGATCGTCGTCGCGCCGAGCAAGGGGCGCGGTTCCTGGCCGATGCCGGCGGTCGATTGGCTGAAGTGGCCGACGCCGAAACCACGCTTCGCGAGATCGCCCGCCTGGCCGTCCCCCAGTTCGCCGACTGGTGCGCCGTCGACGTGCTGGAGCAGGGGGGGGAGTTGCGCCGGGTCGCCGTGGCTCACGAAGACGACCCGACTGGTTTCGCCGAGGTGGTGTCGCATCGGTATCGTCTTCGACCCGACACTCCCGAAGGACTTTACGAGGTCATTCGGAACGGCCGCCCCTCGCTGGTTCCCGAGGTCGGCGAGGTACACCTCCGCGCCGCCGCCCAGAACGAGGAGCATCTGAAGGCGCTGCGAGCCTTTCAACCGAAGTCCTATCTGTGCGTTCCCATGAACGGTCGCGACGGCGTCCTCGGCGCGATCTCGTTCACCATCACCCGCTCCGGACGTCGTTACGATCGCGCCGACCTTGAACTGGCCGTCGACCTGGCCGGCCGGGCTGGGATCGCTCTGGAGAACGGCATGCTGTACGACCGGCTTCGCGAGGACGACCGTCGCAAGACGGACTTCCTGGCGACGCTGGCTCACGAGTTGCGCAATCCGATGGCGGCGATCAACAACGCCACGCAACTCCTCCGCCGCCCTGGAGCGACGGAGAACGATCTGGACTGGGCCGGCGGCGTCGTCGAGCGGCAGGTCCAACATCTGGTCCATCTGGTGGATGGGTTGCTGGACGTCTCGCGGCTGACTCGCGGCCGACTCGTACTGAAGCTGGAGCCGACCTCTCTATCCGCCGTCGTCGCCTCGGGGATTGAGACCAGTCGGTCGACTCTGGAAGCCCGTCGCCAGACACTGCGGGTCGACCTTCCCACCGAACCCGTTTCGCTCGTCGTCGACCCGACGCGAATCGCTCAGGCTGTAGCCTGTCTGTTGGAGAACGCCTCCAAGTTCTCCGAGGTCGGCGAGTCCATCGAACTCCACGTCGCCGTGGTCGACGGCAAGGCGGAGATCCGCGTGGCGGACCGAGGCGTCGGCCTTGACCCCAAGCACTTCGCTCACCTGTTCGAGCCGTTCATCCACTTCGCTCCGGTTCTGGAACGCGCGAAGGGCGGATTGGGCATCGGCCTGGCCCTCGTGAAAGGAATCGTCGAACTGCATGGGGGAGCCGTCGAGGCGCGCAGCGAAGGGATCGGCCGGGGAAGCGAGTTCATCCTCCGGCTCCCGCTCCCCGTCGTTGAAACTCGTCCGGCTGCCCGCCGAACTGCGGGGCCTGGTCGGCGAGTTCTGGTGGTCGACGACTCGCCCGAATCCCGGAAATCGCTGGGAGGGGTCGTGAGTCGAAGCCGCTGCGAGTTTTACGAAGCCCGCGACGGCCGCCGCGCCCTCTCGCTGGCCGCCGAGGTCCGGCCCGACTTCGCGGTCGTCGACGTCGACCTGCCCGATATGTCCGGCTATGAACTCGCCGAGGCCGTCCGTCGCGAGCCCTGGGGCCGCGACGTCGTGCTCGTCGCCGTCACGGGATGGGGCCGGCGAAACGATCGCAAGCGGTCGGTCGAGGCCGGATTCGACCACCACCTCGTCAAGCCGGTCGATTTCGACGCACTCGCCCAGATCCTCGGGGAGCCGCCTGCGACGAGCACCTGAGACGCTCGATCGCCGGTCAGTCCCCCAGGCGGATCCTCAGGTCCTCACGCTCGCGCCGGGTCGCCTCCAGATCGAACCGGACGGCCGCCAGATCGAGGCGGTAGCGTTCCAGTGCGTCTCTGGCGATCGTCATGACCCGCGAGCGGAAGAGCGCTTGCTCGACCACGTCGTTCATTAAGGGTTCCAGTTCGGCGCGGGCGTCGGACGGCAAGGCGCGAATGCGCTCGCGAAGAGCCGTCATCTCCTCGGGGACGCCGAACGCCCCTTTTCCTGTATCCTTTGTCGCGTTCATCGATGCCGCTCCCAGATGGTGTCGAACGAACTCTAACACGCGGATCTGGGAAAGTTGTTGGGTCGCGACGGTTTTTCGGTTTCGCGAAAGACTGTCGCCTGCGTAATCGGATTGGACGGCGCCTTCGGTTGCGTGGAGTCGTGAGAGGAACCTCAGGCCAATCCAGAAACGCCTCGACTTCACGCTTCGAGGGCGCCCTCGTCAATTACTCGTCGGTCGAGACCACGCGATGGGGCTTGCCGGTTTTGTACGGCATCGCAGGCGCGTTGTGATCGATGACGGCTTCGCCTGTGGCGACGTCCAGGGTCCAGGGGCGAGGCTCGGGGAGTTGCAGCTTTCCATCGCCGATCTCCATGGGCATCCAGAGGTAGCGGGAGTCCCACTGAGCCTCAGGCTTCCACATGTCGGCCATGAAGATCACAGTGGTGGTTTTGGTCCCCACCACCTTGAGCATCATGGTGGATTGGGAGTTGAACGTGTTCGATTCGGGAGGGGCGACGTCCTTGAACTTCGTCCAGGGGCCCGCCAGCGACTTGGACGTGGCATAGACGTTGTTGTTGGGCGTCCACCCCGTCAGCCACGAGCCGATCATGTAATACAGGCCGTCGTAGTGGACCAGCGCACCGCCTTCGATCGGCGCCTTGATCGTGGTGACGTCCTCGAGCACGGTGAGGTAGTCGTCCGACAGCTTTGCGATATGGAAGCCGACCGGCCTGTCCTCGTAGATGAGGTACGCAGTGCCGTCGTCGTCGATGAACTGGCCGATGTCTCGCGACTCATGCTTGAGCGGCCGGAAGTGGGTGACGAACGAGTAGGGGCCCTCGATCTTGTCGGCGACCGCGACGCCCACCCGCGCCTGCCGGTAATTGGGGCCGCCGGGCTCCTCGGCGCCGTCCAGGTGCATGTACATCACGAACTTCCCGGTCCGCGCGTTGGGGAAGACTTTGGGTCGCTCGAGGACCAGCCGCCAGTCGGGAAACCCTTTCGGACGGTTGGCGATCGGCGGAGTCGCCTCATGCCCGGTGGACATCTGGAACGCCCGGGAGCGGAACGTCCAGTGGACCAGGTCGGTCGAGGAGTAACAGGCCACCGCGCGGAGGTCGCGGGGCAGGTCGCGCGAGCGATCCTCGCCGAACCAGTAATAGGCGTCCCCATGTTTGACGACGCCTCCTCCGTGAGCCTGGATGTGTTGGCCCCGATCGTCCGGCCAGATCGCCCCGGGGGTGATCTTCGCCGGCTCGCTTCCGAGGACCGGGCTGGCGAGGGCCATTGCACTCGCGGCGACGAACCATGCAAGGGTTGAATTTCGCGGCGTTCTCATCATGACGGTCGTCCTCCTTGACGCCTAGTATAATGGGGCCGCGGTGACGAAGGACCTAACGGCAGAACTTCATGGACGCCGCCAATTCATGAGCACCCCTCATCGGTACACCTCGGTCCGAAACGGCGGTCAGGCTTTAGCCCGGCTGGCGCCGGTCGTGCAAGCCGGCGTTGCGATGCTGGGGCTGGCCTACTTCCTGAACCAGGCCCAGGTGCTTCTCTCCGATGCTCAGTTCACCTGGGCCGAGCGGCGGATCGCTGGGCTGATCGCGCTGACGACGGTGGTCGGCTTTGGCCTGGCTGGCTGGGTTCTGGGGACGACTCTGAAAGTCATCGCCGGGCTGCTCGACGTTCTTGCCGACCAGGCCGAGGCGTCCTGGCGGACCGTCGACCTTATGGAGATCCACGTCCTTCCCGCTTTGGGACGGATCGCCGCCAGGCTGGATGCCGACGGCGCTGCGGGGCAGAGCGGGGCGACCTCCACGTCGCAGCCCCGCCCGTTGAATACGGGGCGAGTCGATGCGCTTCAGAAGGACTTGGCCGCGGCGAGGGCCGACGAGGACGTTGATCGGGCCCTGGAACTTCGCGACGAACTGACACAGCACCTCCGAGGCGAAGCCCTTCGGACGCTCGACGCCGACCTGGCGGGCTGGATCAAGGGGCTGGTGGAGGCTCGAGCCAAGGCGAAGGACGTCGACTGGGAGGTGGCTCGCTGGGTCGCACACGCCGTCGACAGTCTGGGCGACGAACCCGAGGCCGCCCCCCTCCGCGCCGTGCTCCCGGAAATCCGCCGCCGCGCCGGTCTCTGCCACGTCTGCGGTCGCGCCGTCGCCGGAGGCCGTGACGTCTGCGGCCGCTGCGCCCCTGATGCTGCTTCCGGAGCCTCCCCACGCCGAACCCCCAACGGGGAGAAGGACCGACGATGAGCGTCCGAGTCCGTTGCACGAAGTGCCAGTCCGCCTTCCTCGCTTCTGAACTCCCGGGGAGCGTCGTCGCCTGCCCCAAGTGCGGAGCCAAGCTCAAATTGCCCGGCGCGACGAAGCCCGAGCCCACACTTCCTCGTATCGTCCCCGTCCGAGACGAAGCCCCGGATGAGGCGACGTCCGTCTTCCGACCCTCGCCCGAGGCCCGCGAACGAAAATCGTCTCGTCGCAAACTCTGGTTGGCCGCGCTGGGGCTGCTCCTGCTGGCGGGCGTTTCGGCGTTCCTCGTTCTTTGGCCGAGGTTCCAAAAGAAAAAGACCAACGACCCCGTCGAACGCGTCGCCCAGGCGTATCTCCAGGCCCTCGTCGACCACGACGCAGAGGCTCAGAAGCGACTGGGGGTCGTCGAGGACCCTCCCGCCATCAGCGGCTACTTCGACGCCTCCCGCGACAAATCCAAGAGTCGCACGCTCCGGGGGCCGTTCGCGCCGATCGCTGCCCTCCACCGCAAGATCGACGGCGAGTTCGCCTACGATTCGTCGATCCGTCGTTTTACGCCTCGAAACCCGCTCGGCGCGGCTGGCGAGACTCTCGACGCTCTCCACGAAGCCAAGGCCGACGCCAAGAAGTCCGGCGTTTACGAGAAGATGGCCAGCGGCGATCCAAACGACATCTTCGAAGCTGCCGAGGGGTTCGGAAAGGTCTTCGAGCAATTGGCCGAGGGGGCGCTCGCTCCGAAGAAAATCCTCCCCACCTACAAGATGCTCGTCGAGGACGCCAAACCCCCTCTGCCGGCCGAGCCGAAAACGTTGGCATTGGACGTCGGGGAGTCTCCCCCGACCTGGGAGGCGCTCCTGAAGCGGCCTTTCTTCAACCTCAAGGCCGATGGCCCGTTCATCTACGATCGCGCCGTGGTCGTCGCCCGGGCGACCGATGAACTGGGATCTCCCGGAGATCCTCCCGTCCCGTTGCGGCTCACGCTCGTACGTTTCCGCCTTGAGGGAATCGACACCGCCTGGCGTGTCGTCGAGGCTCGCCGGATTCTCCCTGAGCCGGCCCCGACCTCTGAGTCGATCGACCACGAGCCTTCGCCCTCGGCGCCGATTCTCAGATCCCCCGGCGAACATGCTCCCAGCGCCCCTCCCGCTTCTTGACCGTTCTCCTCATCATCCGCGCTCGCGCGGGACGATGGAGACGCTACAATGACGCACTGAGGGCGATTAACTCAGCGGTTAGAGTGCCTGCCTTACAAGCAGGACGTCGGGGGTTCGAATCCCTCATCGCCCACTAGGAAGACGTTGAAAACAAAAGACTTGCGGCGACAGTGTTCATGGGTTTACAATCTCCTTTTTCCGTAGACTACGGTAAAACGGAGGTCGGACCCATGGCGAAACGGCACCCGAAATACCAACTGCACAAGGCGTCGGGGCAAGCGGTCGTCAGGCTGGGCACGCACGATTTCTATCTCGGCAAGCACGGCTCTCCCGAGAGCTACGCGGCCTATGACCGGCACATCATCGAGTGGCTGGCCAACGGCCGGAGGGTTCCGACCAGCAGCGGGACGCTCGAAGTCTCCACGCTTATCCGGGGATTCCTGGAGCATGTGCGGGGGGAGTATCGGTCGAACGAGCCGGAGCTAGTCAAGGCGGCGCTCAAGCCGCTGTATGAGCTTTACGGCGACACGGCTGCGGCCGAGTTCGGACCCGTCGCGTTGAAGATCGTGCGCGAGCGGATTCGAGCGAATGGGCACGTGCGAACGCAGGTGAACAAGCGGGTTCGCATCATCGTGCGTGCGTTTCGGTGGGCGGTGTCGAACGAGATGCTGCCGGCATCCGTCTGGGAATCGTTGCGGTCGGTCGAGTCGCTGCGGAAGGGCAAGCCGGGCACGCGCGAGGGCAAGACGGTGCAACCCGTCGACGACGCCGACGTTGACGCGGTGTTGCCGCATGTCTCCCGTCAGATCGCGGCCATGATCCAGGTGCAGCGCCACACTGGAGCGCGGCCGGGTGAAGTCTGCGCCATGCGATCCTGCGACGTCGACGCGTCGGGTGAGGTCTGGATCTACCGCCCGCCCTCGCACAAGACCGACCACCTAGGCCATGGACGCGCTGTGTTCATCGGTCCCATGGCGCAGAAAGCTCTAGGATCGTTTCTGCGGGGCTCTGACGCTGCCTACGTCTTCTCGCCTAGGGATGCTGAGACGGAGCGTATGGCGGGGTTGAGGGCAGTGCGCAAGAGCAAGGTGCAGCCGTCGCAGGTGGACCGGAGCCGAGTCGACAGAATTGGACGGCTCTCCGACCACTACACGGACGCGAGCTATCGCCAAGCCGTTGAGCGTGGGATTGCCAAGGCCAATGAACAGCGGACGGCGGCGGGTTTGGAACCTGTCCGCAGGTGGACGCCCAATCAACTCCGGCACGCAACCGCGACGCGGATACGTCGCGAGCTAGGGCTTGAAGTCGCTCAAGTCGTGCTGGGGCACTCGACGCTGACGACGACGCAGGTTTATGCGAAGCGTGCGGAGGACAAGGCGCGCGACGCCATGGGGCGGATGGGGTGAGGGTTATTCAATTTTGCTACGGACGCGGAAGTCGGGGTGGTCTAACAGGAGGGCATCAATATCCTTTGGCTGGAGCTTGTATTTTTTGATGATGGGCTCCAGTTCTCTGTCCAACGTACGCCACTTGATCTTCTCCCCGGCAGTAGCGTAAAGCTTCTTTGGAACTGCTTTCCCGGCCCTTCGAGCCTTCTCGATAGCTGCGTCAACCTCGGCGCGAAACGGTTCAAGTCTGGCTCTCTCGGCCTGCATGGCCTCCGCTTGCCTCTGCGCGACGTCTCGTTCTCGGGCTATCGCCTCTTCTGACGAGACCAACAACTGTTCAACCATACTCCGAAGCGCGGACATCTGCCGCGAGTTGATCTTCCAGTTCAGGGTTCCTACCGCCATGTCGGCGTAGGATTCTCCTGACGTTGCGATCCGCTGAAGATCGCCGAACGGGACGTCCCACGTCGTGGACTCGACGCATAAAAATATGCGCCGCGACTCGGTGTATGGAAGGTTGTTCTTCGCAATCACGTAGGTTTCGATTTTGTCTTTCGTTCTTCGCTCTGGGTTCCCATTGGTGGCCTTGAGTCGGTTGTTGCCCGCGAGCATCGCCAGGTCATGTGACGGAAACCGTTCTTGGATGTAGAACCACTCTCCGGCAGTGACGTCGACCTGGATTCGCACCTTGTCGGATTGGGTAAGCGCCTTGCGATTCAGGCCGTTCCATTCGGCGTAAATGCGGGCGTCAATCTTTGCCTTGTGTGGCTCTGGGTCGGTGTACACACGACCCAGATCAAGGCACAGCTTAGATACGTCCCGGACTTGATCGTGCGACGCCTGAAGGGATGAAAGCGGCTTCGGATCTGGTTCGTCGGCGAACCAGATGGCGAGCGACGCGGCAAGGATGATAGGCGACATGGAATGCTCCCGAGGCAATGTTTAACATTTGCCCCGAAAGCCTAACGCGCGGCTTACTTGGTCGCAACCATCAAGCATGACATTAAAACCGCATCAGGCGGCTTGAATAGTGGACTGGCGTTCAGTATGGTTGGCTTAGACACAGCAGACGAAGGCAACGTGTCGGGGGTAGGGCGATGATGCTTCGCCGTGCGATTCAATTCACGTTTCACACCTATCGCGATGGTGCGATTCAAGAGCATCTATTCAGGGTGGCGGCGTCTAGGAAAATGCTTGACGTCGATGGCGAATGGTCTGTCGCCGCGTTCGGGCCTATCGCGGCTGCATTCAGACTCGGAAGGTCAATTCCGATCGATCTCCGAGGCGGTAGGTTGAATGCCGAAAATCCGAATCGCGAGTTGTGAAGCTGAAGCAGGATGAAACCCTGCCGAGACCAGCGACTTAACATAGTCGTCGATGCTGACGGCCTTATCTGGATCGGGAAGCGATTTCGTGTCGTCGAGAATCCAGTCGACGGTTGTGCCAAGAACCCTAGCGAATGCGGCCAATTGGTCGGCATAGGGGCGTCGCGTTCTGAGAAGTATTTTGCTGACGCTGGTCTGGTGAACCCCGGCGACCTTTGCCAATTCATCTTGTGTAAGACGATGTACATCCATTAATTTGTTGATCTTAGCTACTGAAACACTGGTTAGTGAGCCCTTCGCCGGGGGGACGTCTTTGGGTGGCTTTCCGCGCTTCTTCTCCACTTGACGCCCTCTCTGTTAATTTGTGAAAAACAACCCCTGAGGGCTTGTTGTTTAAGACCGTTGGGGTTAAATTGCCTGTGTCAGCGATAGGCGGGTTCTTCGAGACAATCCACTCCATCGCAGTCTATCAGACTCGATGCCGGTTGTGGATTCGTCGTTGCAGGATCGCGCTTAAGCCTTTGCTTTGACGGTTTGCATCAACTGACGACACCAGGCAAAGGGGGGGAACCATCGTGTCGATGCAAGACCCCGGCGACATCGATGATGAAGCCGATGAATTGCTCGTAATCGTGTCCACCGGCGACTGGCCGGATGACGTACCATGGGGCGACGAAGACTCTGAGGTCGTCAACGGCGAGGGAGGGGTCAATGTCGCCAATCCCTCCGCTTGAGGAACTCTTGCCGTTCTCCGAGATCGCGGCGCGGCTCGGCGTGCGGATCGAGACGGTTCACGCGTGGCGTGTCCACCGTGTGTCGCCGCTGGCCGCGTGGAAGCTTGGCGGTCAGTGGCGAACGTCTGAGGCTGCGGTGCAGGCGTTTATGACGGCCTGCACCAACGGCGTGGATTCGGCTGCGGCTCCGGCACCGACTCGGCGTCGCCGTCCGCAGGCTGACGCTGAATGGTGCGAGCGTGAGTTTCGGCCGAGCAAGACCAGGGGCAGCCGGTCATGACGTCACTTCTTCGCCTTTGCCTTCGGCTTGGCTCCGGCTTTCGCTTCGGCGGCAACCCGCCTCAGCGTGTCGTCGTCGGCCATGTCGACCGGCGTCTCAGCGTCTGCAATCCGTTTGCCGTCGAGCGTGATTCGCAGTTGCTCGGCGAGGGGCTGGGCGAGGAACCAGCGTGCGACGTAGCCCAACATCGGGCCTTTGGTAAGTTCCCGTCCCTCACGCTCAACGTACGGTTGGAGGGTGAGGGCGGCGCGGTGGAGTTCCCGAATCGTTTCCGGCGGCAGGGCGATCGGGGTTTGACGTTCGTTGGCTTTGGTGCCCATGGCTCGACTCCGTTTCGGGTGTGGGTGTAAACCTGAGTCCGGGTGTAGTTTGATTCCGGAGTGACGTAAGGTCAAGAGGGCTTTCGCTCCGGAGGCGTCTTGATTATTCGCGGGAACGCGTGATTCCTGCGGTGTACACGTTTAGACTTCTGTGGGGAGCCTAGGCTATGTCCGAATCCAAGTGCGGTTGCGGCTCGATTTTCTGCGGCACTGAAGACGTCGCCGTCGACGTCGCCAATGACGATGTGCTCGATGCGTCGCGCATGACGCCGGAGAAGCTGGCGGCGGTCAAGGCTGCGGCCGATGGCGTCGCCGCTCTTGTGTCCGCGTTCCGCGTGCTGGCCGACGAACCGGCGGGCAAGGTTCAGAACAGAGGACGGCTCGCGTTCACGAATCTTACGGGGATGCGCAACGTCATCGAGTCTGTGTTGCCTGCGGCTGCGGCCGACATCCTCAGCGGCGGTCGCTTGCAGGAAGCCGGAGACGCGTACGCGGCTTGCTTCAAGTCGGTGCTCGTCGGCGCTTGCTCGCTGGTCGTCGCCGGAGACTTCGACGCTGCGGCCGTGGCTGCCGAAGTTCTGACCATGTTCGGTTCCATCGACCCCGACAAGGCTGCGGCTGCTGAGAAGGCCGATCGCGCCAAGGCCAAGGGTCGCATCCGAGGCTGAGTCGGTAGCGGTCGTCTACTCCCACACGATCACATTTTGGAGAGGGCTGGAGCCATGTTGATAGGGGATATCAGGGTGCAGGCTACACTTACCATCGAGCGTCCCGATGAGACTGTGGCCGACCTGTTGGCCAAGCGTGAGGCGATGCTGCCGGCTTTCATGCGGGTGCGTCGTCTCATTGCCGACACAGTGAACCGCATCGACGGCATCGTTGCCGGGCTCAAGGCCGGCGTCAGCGTCCCATCGATCCTCGCAGAGTCTCACCGCTATCAAGAGCTTGAGCGAGAGAGCCAGGGGCTTTCCCTTGTTCTCGGGCCTCTTGAGGAACGGATCGAAATCGCGATGAAGACGGTCCCGTCCGGCGACGCCGTCACGTTCCGTCACGCGGGCAGGCCGTACGTTGCTTGGGTCGATCCGATCCTAGGGTTGACCAGTATGCGAACCTGGAACGCGTCGATGCTCGACGCCAACGTGCCGGACGCTGACGACGATGACGACGACGGCGAACCCGCCGACGACGCCAGCGGCGACGAAAGCGAGTCGCCGACTGAGGGCACAGTCGAAGGCGTCGCCGAGTTCACTTCTCGGGACGGCTTCCGCGCGGTTGCTATCGGCGACTCTCCCGAAGAACTCGGGTTGAATATCCAAGGCCGTCCGGAGACAATGAACCAGGTATAAACCTGGATGCCGGAGGCTTGCGGAGCCGGCTTCGGCCGGCTCCGTTCTCACCTTGATTCGAGGTCACACCATGAGCGATGAAACGTCGGCCGGAGGTCTGCCGGCTGTGGTTCCGCCTCCGGTCGTCAGCAGGCAGGCTGTGGAAGACCAGGCGAAGGCGATCAAGATGGAGTTCTTCGCCAAGCTGGCTTTCCCTTTCGACCCGGAGCAAGTCAAGACCCGTAAGCAGGGCAACATCGAACTCGCGTACGTGACGGCTCGCACGGTCATGAACCGGCTTGATGAAGTCGCGGGGCCTTGGGGCTGGGAAGACAGGTACGAACGCCACGACAACGCGTGGCTCTGCCGTCTCACGCTCTGGCTTCCGGACGGCTCGACGCTGACCAAGGAAGGCATCGGCGGCGAGAGCCGCAACATGCAAGACTCATCCGACGTCGAGAAGTCGGGAGAGTCTGACGCCTTCAAGCGAGCGGCCGTCAAGTTCGGCATCGGCCGTTACCTGTACGACGACGGCGTTCCCAAGTGGATTCGGGAGCGATTCCACCGGGGCAAGGGCGGTGCCAAATGACGCCGGCCGACGTCGCCAAGGCGAAAGAGTACGCCGAGCTATACCGGATGCGAGGGTTCAATCCCTTGCCGTCGCGGGTGGACGATAAGCGGCCGATGATCAGGTTCGCCCACATGTGGGACGGGCCGCAGTTGCCGGCTGCCGAGTTTGACGCGTGGGAGACGTCGAACCTACAGGTTATGACCGGCCGCGCGTGGGGGCTTTTGGTCATCGACCTGGACGGAGCCGAAGCCGTCGAACGCTGGGCGACCATGGGCAAGACCCCTCGCACGTGGATCTCGCACAGCGGCGGCGGCGGTCGGCATCTGTGGTTCCGGATCGCGAGGACAGGGCCGGCATTGCCGAAGGCGTTCATCTGGAAGGGGGAAGGCGGTCATTCCGGCATCGAGCGGCTATGCGATCGGTCGCTGATCATGGCACCGCCTTCGATCCACCCTAAGACCGGCCGTCGCTACACGTGGCTGGATCGCTGGAACTCTCCGGAGACGGGGCGAGGCGGGATCCCGATGCCGGCCCAATGCCCGCAATGGGTTCTGAGTCTCGCGCCTGCGGCTCCCGAGCCAACGGCGACGCCGGCGCTCGTGCGGCCGACGTCAAGGGCTCCGATGCCGAACGGCGTCGACGAACTCATTGCACGCATCGACATTCCAACGCTCGTCCGATCGTGGGGCGTCCGCACCGTGGGCAAGCCTCGCGCGTCGTCGGGTTGGCTGCCTTGTCACGCGGTTGGACGCGTGGACGAAAAGCCGTCTGCCGCGATTCATTCGACGGCTGGTGTATACGTGGATTCTGGTACAGGTTTGAGGATGGGACTGCTCGATCTGGGTGTGTCCCTGGGCGTCTACAGCGACCGCAGTGCGGCGGTTGCGGATCTAAGGAGTCGTTATGGCTGAGAAGCGATGGGCTGCGTACGGGAGGCCAGAGAACGGCGTTGCAGCGTTGCTGGGCGTCGTCGAAGCGGAGGCCGAGAAACCAGCGATCAAGGCGGCGATGTCGACGTTCGGCGTTTCGTGGCGGGGGGTGTATTCCGTGCGAGTTCTGGGCAGCGAAGAACCTGCGGCGTTCGTGGATGCGAGGAAGCCGGGAGAGTCTCGGCCGTGGGATGGATCCGACCTGGAGCCGCATGCGCTGTCTCTGCGTTATCCAGGCATGGGAGACGCAGCGTACAAAGACCTTCTGGAGAGCGTGCAAAGCGTTGGGGCCAAGGAGGACATTGTTCTGTTTGAAGGGAAGATTCTCGACGGACGGCATCGCTACAAAGCCTATCGTGAGGTGGGCGTGCCGTTTAACGTTCGCGAATGGACTCCGGAAGAATGGGGCGACCCTCTCAAATTCGTTAAGGCTAAGAACCAAGCTCGACGCGACCTGACAGTTGGGCAGCGTGCGGCGCTGGCGGTCGAGGACAGGGATAAGGACGCTGGCAAGGGCAGGGAAACAAGGCAGTCCAACCTCAAGACGGGTGTGGAGTCGCCAGATCCCCGAAGATTCAAAAATGAATCATCGGGAGGAAGGGCGACCGAGAACGTGGCGAAGGCTCACGGAGTCAGCGTCGGGTACGTCCACGAAGTGGGCAAGATCAGGGAAGCATCGCCGGAGACGTTCGAGCAGTTGAAGCGGGGAGAGGTCAGCATCCCGGAGGCAAGGGAAAAGCTCGGCCTTGCCAAGCCGAAGAAGCCCAAGCCGGAGCCGGATCCGGTTCCGTCTGATTCCGGACTCGTCACCGTCAACGGCGAACGCAAGTACGACGAAGGCGTTGAGCGTGCGAGAGCGGCTGGTGTGATCCCGGCCGGCGTCGCCGTCACCGTCGAAGATCCCGGCGACGAAGCCGGAGACGTTATCCAGGCCGTTCGCGAGGAACAGGCTGAGGAAGCGGCGAAGGTCGACGACCTGACCGACGACGAATGGATTGCACGTCTGCCGCTGGCGTCGGTTCTCACGGGCGTCTCGCTGACGCGGTTCCGGATGGACGCGCTGTTCTTCCGGGCCTTCGAGCAAAAGATGCGGGGGTCGCTCAAGGCGTTCTACGGCAAGGCGGCGAAGGCTTATTACAAGGGCTCGTTCCGTGGCGTCGTCGGCTACGGCATCGAGCGGCTGCTTAGGGTTGAGCCTCCCGACCGCTGGCGGAAGTGCCCGCCCACGGACAAGGGCGGGTGCGATGGCAAGGGGACGGTGCCCATCGTCGGCGAGTGCGGCCTGTGCCATGGAAGGGGGTATCTGTCCAAATGAGCTTGCTCATGACGCCAGAACTCGGGCCTTCGACGCTCACGCCTCGCCGCTATCAGATTGATGCGATCGACGCCGCACGCGGCTGTCTGAGAAAGGGCAGGTCCACGGTCATCATCCTACCGACAGGCACAGGCAAGACGGTGCTGTTCGCCTTGATGGTGCGAATGACGATCGAGCGTGGAGGCCGAGTTCTGGTCGTCGCGCATCGCTCTGAGTTGATCAGCCAAGCGGCCGACACCATCGAACGCGTCGGCGTCATTGCAGGCATTGAGAGGGCCGACAGCTACGCGCGTTCGGCCTTCGAGCCGCAGTGCGTCGTAGCCAGCGTTCAGACGCTCAAGGGGAAGCGGCTCCAGTCGTGGGAACGGGATTACTTCGACCTGATCGTCATCGATGAAGCTCATCACGCGGTTGCCCCAAGCTACGAACGCATCATCAACTGGTTCCACAAGGCGAAGCTGGTGGGCGTCACCGCGACGCCTGACAGGGCTGATGAAAGCCAGATCGCCGACGTGTTTGACAGCGTCGCCTATGAGATGTCGATCTGGGATGCGATGACGGCTCCGGCTCCGGAAGGTCCTTATCTGTGCCCGTTGCGCGTCGTCAGGTGCGAGACTGAGATTGACCTGCGGTCGCTCAACTCCAGGGGCGGTGACTACAGCACGGCCGACCTGGAAGCGAAGATCAAGCCGCTGGTGGAGACGTTGGCCAACGGCATTCGCGAGAAGATCGGCGACCGGCAAACCATCGTCTTTACTCCCGACTGCGGCTCTGCGTCGGCGATGGCTACGGCGTTGTCGTCGATGGGGTTGAAAGCCGATTACGTCTGGGGAGACTCGGCCGATCGCGAAACCAAGGTGAGGGCGTACAAGGACGGCGATATCCAGGTTCTCGCCAACTGCATGCTCTTTACCGAGGGCTTCGACGCACCGGCGACGTCGGCGATTGGGCTGTGTCGGCCGACGAAGTCTCGGGCTCTTTACAGCCAGATGGTGGGCAGGGGCACGCGGCTGTCGCCGAACACGGGCAAGACCGATTGCCTGCTGATCGACTTCGCATGGTTGACGTCGAGCCATGATCTCGTGCGACCGGCCGACCTGTTCGACAGAACGGATGCGAAGCCGGAAACGCTCGACGTCATGAATGAGATGCTGGCTGAGGCAGACGGCGACAAGCCGATCGACCTTGTCGAAGCCGCGAAGCGTGCCGAAGCCGAAGCGACTCGGCGTGAGGCCATACGCGTCAAGGCGAAGGCTCGGGAATCGCGGCTCAAGTGGGTGAGCTACGATGCGTCGAGTGCGGCGGAAGCTCTGGGCGTCGTCCTGCGGGGAAGCAACAACGCCGTGCATGATCCGGCTACAGCTGGACAGACTGCGGCGCTGACGAAGTTCGGAGTCGCCGACGCCGACAAGCTGAGTCGTCGGCGTGCAACGAAGATGCTCGACGTCATGATCGGCCGGGCACAAGCTGGCCTCGCATCCATGAAGCAAGTTTCGTGGATGATTGCCAAGGGCATGGAGCCGGCGACGGCTCGACGCATGACGCGGGCAGAGGCGTCGGAGTTTCTGGACCACGCGTTCCATCGCAACGCCTAGCGTTGGCCTGTGGTGTAAACCTGGATTCGAGTATGTATCCCCGGGCTCGCGACGCATGACGTCGCGGGTGCCGGGGCTTTGGGCGTTAGAGGGCAGTTACGGGTTCCCATGCTTATGCGTGGGCGTTTGTCCCGGCTTGACGCATCAATGCCGGGTGATCCTTCCCAAGCGAGAGCTACGAAGGCGGGCACGGGGTTATAACCTCCCCTAGTGACGCGAGGCAACGCAAGCGGGGTTGCCGAGTCCGAGAGACGAAAACGCCACCCCTACGGGGGTTTCCGGGCAACGGGTGGGTAGTCGATCCCACAAAGCGGCCTACGTCCCGGTCACACAGCGATGACGACTGAATGAAAAGGCGTGTATAAGTCGATCGGTAGCGTCTGAAAAGCCTTACGAACCCATAACACTAGCGCAGGAGCCTGGATCGAATACAGATCGCGGGGGAAGGCCGGGGTATGCGCTGCGAAATTCTTGATCATTTTGTGGAGCGACCTATTGCGTACAGGTATAAACCTGGAGTAGTATCCACGACGTTGAGACGCGGAAGCGGAGGGCTGGGCGATGATCGACGGCGGCAAGCGGGTGAGCATCGCGATCGAGGGCGTCGGGCCGCTCGTGATGAACGTGGTTCGCGACCAATGGGATTGGGTGGACGGACGCCTCGTGCGGACGTCGCTCCCGACTTCGGAGCGTGACCTTGCGAGGCTACGGATCTCGCGCGACGAGTACGGGCGTCCGGCTCTCCGATGGTCGCATCTGCTGTGGCTGATCGCTGGGCGACCGTGCCGGTTTGTCTCGTCGTCTGCTCGCTACGAGATGGGGCTAGACGTCGAACGCGGCGGCCTCGCGATCGAGGGCGAGTGGGAGCCGCTCCGTCGTACGACGTCGCTATTCGGCGTCCGTAGTGAGGAAGTCGTCGCCGTGTTCCCGACGTGGAAGGCGTCCGGCGTGCTGGTGTTCGAGGCGAGACTGTGGCGTGAGGACGAACTTCGGGGCCGAGTCGAAGCCGCCGGTCTCGGCATGTACGAAGTCGTCGCGTGGGAGCCTCTGTGCGAAGCCGTGGGGGCTCTCTGATGCAAGTCCAAAACACCGCCGACGCGGCGACGACGCCGTATGAGCCGTCTGAGACGACGACGCGGGCTCTTAAAGCCTACCGCCGGTCTCGCTGGCGTCGGCCGTCGCCGACGAAGTGTAAACCGTTCGTCTGCCGTCCCCGAAGGTCGACGCGGTGCGAACCCCAACATGAAGTTCACGCCGTCGAGATGATCGGCGATCGGTTCCTCACCGGCGACGCGGTGTATGCGGCGTACCTGGGCATCAGATGGGAACGATCGGAAGTCGGCGTCACGCACAGAGAGCATGTGGACGGGGATAGCCGAAGCCGCGACGCCGAGCGCTTCGGGCCTGTTGTGCCTGGCACGTTCCTCTATGCGTTCGCAGAGGCTGTGTTTGAGGCGTTCGACGTTGGGCAGCGACTCAGCGTTGCGGACGCGGCTAGGGCTGCCGGCGTTTCGGAGTCGCCGGCTTATCAAGCCATCAGCGAACTCTCGGCGTTGGGCATGTGGCCGTACCGCAAGGCAAGGTCGCGTAAGGCGGCATTGGAAGCCGTAGGGGGATGAACGTGGGTGATTGGGCGTGGGCTGCGGCATGGTTCGCGGCTGTTATCTGGGCAGCAAGACGAGAGGATAAGCGATGAGCAAGATCGTGAGCCGGTGGGATGCGTCGAAGGTTCTTTTCGAGGTCGACGGCGACATTCGGGCTACCGTCATTGCGGCGGTTGCTGCCGGGGCCAACCTCGACGGGGCCAACCTCGACGGGGCCAACCTCTACGGGGCCAACCTCGTCGGGGCCAGGCTCGACGGGGCCAACCTCGTCGGGGCCAACCTCGACGGGGCCAACCTCTACGGGGCCAACCTCGTCGGGGCCAACCTCGTCGGGGCCAACCTCGTCGGGGCCAGGCTCGACGGGGCCAGGCTCGTCGGGGCCAAGGTTTCGTGGAATTCCCACGCGATGCTTTCGGAGATTCTCCGGCGGGCTGCTGGCGAAGATGTGGAGAAGCTCAAGGTTGCCGGTTTCATCGCGATTCAGCGGTCGTGGTGTTGGGATGACTTCCTTGAGGCTGGAGACCCATCCGCGTCTTGGGCTCTCGCCGAACTGGCGAAGTGGATTCAGCCGGACGACGATCATCCGGAATGCCTCGATGACTACGTCGAGAAACACGAGCCGGCTGCTGTCGAGTCGTCGGCGTGATCGACTGGAGGCCACCGGACACTAAGCGAGGGTGGGAGGCAGACGGATCATGGACCGACCCCGACGCCCCCACCCTTGTCCGGGACGCGGTAGACGAGATACGGAGGTCACGCAATTTCTTCGCAGGGTCTCCGACCGTCGAGCACTGGCGAGAGCAACAGGCGGATGCGGCGAAGTCGAACCGGGTGGCGTTCTCAGGGAAGCATAAGGCGAAGCGATGAGGAACGACACAGAGCGTGAGATCGGGCCGGCGGCTCACGTGCCGTTGCCTGGGCAGACGACGTTTCTCGGATCTCACCTATTCGCTAGGGCCGATGCGTTGCATCTGCCGTTGCCAGACGCCAGCGTTGATCTGGTGTTGGGTTCGCCTCCGTACGTCGACGCTCGGCTCTATCTGGAGGACGGTAAGGATCTGGGCATCGCTCGCGATCAATACCAGTGGGTGGCGTGGATGCTCGACATAACGCGAGAGGCGTTGCGAGTCACGCGAGGGGCTGTGATCTGGGTGTGTGCCGGCAAGACGGAGGATCGCAATTACTGGCCGGCGTGCGAGGGGCTGCTGTGGGAGGCTCATAAGGCCGGAATCCTCAGCGAGACGCCGGTTTACTGGCATCGCAACGGCGTACCCGGCAGCGGCGGCAGCCAGTGGTTCAGGAAGGACGTTGAATACTGTCTGGCGTTCAAGCGGACTGAGGTCCTCGCGTGGAGCGACAACACGGCATGTGGCCACGCTCCGAAGTGGGCCAGCGGCGGCGAGTGCTCAAACCGGCTGTCGGACGGGAGCCGGCGTAACCAGTGGGGAGGATCGGCGAACTCGGGCCGGAGCCGTCGCCGAAACGGCTCACGCCAGACGCCTGGGCGACCCTCGCACCGGATCCCGACGCCTGGGTACGCGTCTCCGGATATCTCCAATCCTGGGAACGCCGTCGTTACCGCTGAAGACGCGTTCAACGCCGAGCGTGAGGCTGTCTCATCGTTCGTGCGGACGCTGACGGGCGGCGGGCACATGGGCCACGCTATTGCCCATGAGAATGAAGCTCCGTTTCCGGAGGACCTGGCTGAGTTCTTCCTGCGGAGCCTGTGCCCGCCGAATGGGCTTGTGCTCGATCCGTTCAGCGGCTCGGGAACGACGGTTGCAGTCGCTGAGCGGCTAGACAGGCGCGGCATCGGGCTGGACCTTCGGATGAGTCAATGCCGGCTGGGGACGGTTCGTGTGGAGCGACCGCACAAGCCGGTGGTCAAGGCGTCGAAAGCCGACGCCGAACCACGGCCGTTGTTCAGCCAATTAGGGGACGTGGTGTAAACCTGGAGTCGTATATAGGAGGTCTGTCGATGCTGGTGCTGAGTCGAAACGTGGGCGAGTGGTTCGTGATGGAGCTTGAAGACGGCAGACGCATCAACATCTACGTTGCGGCTGCCGATCGCGGCAAGGCTCGAATCGGGTTTGAGGCTCCGCAGTCCATCACCATCCACCGATTCGAGGTTATGCAGGCGGTGGACGAAGAACGCGAGCGTGCGGCTGCGGCTTTAGCCGAGTCGCGGAACACGAAGGCACTCGGGAGCAAAGGGGGGCGTCGATGACGTTTCGACAGAGTGTGCTGTGTCTGTGTCTGGTTGCCGGCTGCTTGATGGTGCGGATGACGTACAAGGCTCTGCGATCGGCGGAGGAAGCTGGGGAGCGTGCCCGCGTCGAGATGATGACGCAACCGGCTGAGATGTGGTGGTGTCGGCTCAACGGCGTGCGTACGCGGATCTTCGGCGTCGTGGACCCCTACGGAAACAAGTCGTGGTCCATGGACGCACAGACGGTCGACGTGCCTCCCGTCTGTGATTCGCCGTTCGCGTGCAGCGTGCTGCGTGAGGGCGAACGCCTCCCGTTCTCCGGACGCTGGGGATGGGTGACTTTCAACGGCGTCAAGCGTCAGGTTTACGGCCGGATCGTCAACGGCCGCTTTACGTGGGACTGGCATCATCAACGCGTCGTGGGGTGGGAGTATGGACCCGAAGATCCTCAAGGCGATCCCGGAATCGGAGGTTCAAGCAAATTGCCGGGCGTACCTGGAAGCTCACGGCTGCCGAGTCGAACGCCGGAACACGGGCATGATGTTGCTCACGGACGAGAACACGGGAAAGACCCGGCGATTTAAGGCCGGGGAGGAAGGGGCTGCGGACCTGTTCGGCGTCTTCCCCAACGGTCGACACTTTGAGCTTGAGATCAAGCGATACGGCAAGCGGCCAAGGCTTGAACAGGTTCGATGGCTCCGCGACGCGAACCGCTGGGCACCGGCGTTCTGGGTCGACGAGGTCAAGGCTTTGGAGCGGATCTTTCCGGAGTTGCTTGCCGGCGGCGTCGTTGAGTATCTGCCTGACGAGTGGATGTTCAGCGTCGAGTACAAGCTGCCGGACGGATCGACGTATCGCGATTTGATCCGGGAGAGGGGCGGCGACTTCGACATTGACGTTTCCAGGGTGAGGTAGCGACATGGCGTACAAGCCAGGCAAGCGGTCGGGATGGGGTCGGATTGCCGACGAGCGGGTTCATCAGCTCGATATCGGTTACGACGCCTGCGGCGACGATCGGTACACGTGCGACGAGTTGGTGCGGGCGGCAGACTGCTATCTGAACGCGGAAGGGCCAGACGCTCCCATGCCCGGTTCATGGCCGTGGTCATGGGAGACGTGGAACCCGCAGGATCGAATCAGCAACTTGGCCAGGGCCGGGGCCTTGATCGCTGCTGAGATCGACCGGCGGCAACGGGCCGAGCCTGAAGGCAGTGAATAGGGGAGATGGCGGCATGGCGACGACTTACGAGGTGCATGTGGCGATGTCGGATGGCCAGTCGATCCGACATCGCTATACCGAGGAACGCAAGGCGGCTGCGGCGTTGATGACGTTCCTCAACGCCGGGTTTGTGGCGGAAGCCTATTCCGTGGAACGCACGCTCTTGGTTCCGTTCAAGAGCTATACATGCGACGTTGCGTTGGTGCCGTGGACGCCGGGGTTGGCTTTCGCTGGGGAAGGGGGGAGAGATGGCGACGGTTCCCGGATTGGCGATCCTGCCGTGTCCCAACCCGGACTGTAGGCACTGGCGATGCCGGGTTCGCGGGCTCGCGTTCTATGAGATGTGGGCGCGGTGCGGCAGATGCGGAATGGAAGGGCCGCATTGCCATGGAGACGAGGCGACGCCTAGGCATGCGGCTTCCGCGTGGAATCGGCTTCCACGCAACCCGTCGCCGGGCGACTTACTCTGAAAGGCGGTGACTCGTGCTGGTGTGGTTCTACCTCGCGATGGTGTCGGGCTCGATGGCTCTGGGCTACGATCCTGCGGCCGTGTTTGGTGCGGCCGGTCTCGCGGCCGGCGTGCAATTCATGATGCTGTTCGGGCACTGGTACTTTGTCGGGCCTCCCACGACCTGGGACGACGGCGACCGCTGGGAGCTTGGGCCGGGGGAGGGGGTGGGCAATGGCCAGTGACTGGACGGAGCGCAGACTACAGAACCTCATCGCGACGCGGTTCCTGAAGACCGGCAGCCTGTGCGTCCCCAATTGCGGAGTGTGGGGCTGGGAATCGGATCTCGTGCGGGTGTCGCCTTCATACCTGGCCAGCGAGTATGAAATCAAGGTGACGCGGAAGGACTTCCACCGGGATTCGGAGAAGCTGGAGCGCGTGGCCGCTCTCTCGAATCCGGAGGGGCGGAAGCGTGTCGAGGGGCTGACGCCGTCGCGGTTCTGGTATGCCACCCCTCGCGACATGGTCAAGCCGGAGGAAGTGCCGGCGTACGCTGGTCTGATACAGCCGTCGAAGTCGGGGCGGCGTCTCGACATCATCGTGCCGGCTCCGCTGCTGCACAGGAACAAGCTCGACGCCGCACGTCTGCTGTTCCTTACGCGTGGGGTGGCGTTCCGGTATTGGGATCAGCGTCGAGCGGAAGCGATTCGCTGACGACTGGTATAAACGTGGGTTCGTGTGCGCCGAAGGAGAGACACCATGAGCGACGCCAGAACGAAGCCCGACAACACGCCGACGTTCCAGGCTCATCCCGTGAGGGCAGAGGATGCCATGCCGTCTATGACGGTGAACTACGTGCGGCCAGAGGCTATGGCCAATGCCGAGAAGCTGAGGCCGCACGCGGGCATCGCCGTTGTCGACTCAATTCCCATGAAGGTGGACCGCATGCCACGCGGTCCAAGCCGGCCGGATTGGGTGGCTCCCTACTTGCCTCCGGTCAAGGCGATGGACGCGAACCTGACCGCAGGGCTTATGGCTGCCGTGAGGCTCTCGGACGCCGTCAGACGCAGAGCAAGGCTCGACTACGTCAGGGAGTGCGAGAGAAGCTTAGACGACGTCATAGGACGACTGACGACAGAGGATGCGAACTGCGTGCTGTCCTTCCTGGTAGGGCTCAACGACATCGTCAGCTACCCGGCACCACCCCAACTGCCGTAAGTGCATGCACTCAGATAGGTGCGTGGGTGCACAAGCCATGCATGCACGCACAGTATGTTGTAGGTGCATGCATGCAGACCGCTTCACCAAGGGCGACCATGTTTTCGGACGGCAAATCGACCCCAAAAAGCGACAAGGATCCCACCAATGAAGAAAGCATCACAATTCGCAGATGAGCGGATTATCGAGGAGAAGCGACGGGATGGGTTAGTCCGCACGGAGGAGGTCAGCATGAAAGCTGTCGACGCGGACACTCGTTTTCAGGCTCGCGTGGAACACTTGGACCTGGGCCATGTCGCCTACCTGGAGAGCGTAGTTCGCGACGGCCGCGAGTTGACGCCGATCTCCCTGTTTGATCTAGGGAAAGCCAAGATGGTTATCGGCGACGGCATTCACCGGCATGATGCCTATCGCAGGGCTGGAAGGCCCAGCATTCCGGCCATGGTGATCCATGGCACGGAACAGGATGCATTGGAGTTTGCGGCTGCCGCGAACCAGCGAGCCAGCTTAAGACGTAAGCGGGAGGATATCCGCAAGGCTGCGTTCATGCTGTTCGGCAATGGGTGGCTTAACAGGACGACAGGAGTGATAGCAGATCACATCGGAACCACTCCGGGGTCGGTTCTCAAATGGCGAGCCGAATACGCAAGCCAGACTGGAGAGGCGATCCCCGATGTGGTCGAAGGTTTCAACGGCATGCAGCGAAAGACGTCGAACACCAAGAAAAAGGCAAATATCAACTTCGGGAGCGTCAGCGCCTTTAAGGCGTTCCTGGCTCCATACGGGATTGCGATCGACACGGTGAACAGCGGCTATCTCTTAAAGTTCCCGATCTACCACGCGTGCGGAATCGCCTTCGTGCCGGTTCGCGTTACAGACGGAACATGTGAGGTATCGCCATGGGTGGCGGCGGTGGGAAACGCGATTCTCGCCAGGTTGTATTGGAACGCTAGCCGGGTGATTGCGATAGTCCCTGATGATGTCGAACCGCATCCAGAACTAGCGAAGCTTACAGGACGCGCCGGCGTTGAGTTCATGACGGCTCACGCGTTAGCCATGGAGTTGGCGGCAGCCAAGGTGCACGCCAGATCGAGGGAGTAACGACAACGGCTCGTGAGGTGCGGTCCTGAAAGCACGGCTCCCCGATGATTCATTTTTGAATCATCGGGGAGCCGTGCCGCTTATCTCGATGCACTGGAAAAACGTCCGCACGCTTGGTATAAACCTATATACGTGGACGACAACGACTTGCATTGCGGGAATGCGAGTCTCCCGGACGCGGTGACCCCATAGGGTAGAAATCATGTTCGTGAACGCGAATGGTGAGGGCGTCATGCCCCTGCGGCCAGTGGAGTTCAAAGACGATGAGGCGATAGAGAGGGCGAGGGATCTGATGATGTTGGCGTTGAGCCGCAAGCGGATACCGCTGCGAGTCATCGCCAGAATCTTCGGCGTCTCCAAGTCAACGGCCGGCGAACGCATCCGGGCGATCCCGGAGAAAGCGAGGGCACACTATGCCGCGCGATCGCTGGTCTGATCTCGACATCATCCTGGGGTACGGGTTTGTGCCCCTGTTTCCGATCGACTCGTTCACGCCGTTGAGCGGATGTCCGCACAAACGGCCGATCGATGAGGACTCGGCGTTCGTGTGCATGGTCTGTAGCGGCAGCGGCGTCGACAAGCACCCTGTAATGAAGATGCGGGCGACCGACCCGCAACCAGATACACCTGCGATCCCCGTAGCTTCGGCGTCGTCTGCGGATGACGTCGAAGGCGACCGGCCGGCAGCGTCCCCGTCCGCTCCGGCCGGTCGCGGTAAATCCAAGTCTCCAACCCGACGCGAGAAGCGAGCGGCCAAGTACGGCCGTAAACCAGCGGAGGTGTAGACGTGTTCGCTCGAATCCTGTTCATGCTGGCGACCGTCGCCGCGACGGCTCTGCCGGCGTGGGCAGGAACCGAGGTCTGGACGAATGAGCCTGTCTACCAGGGCGTGAAGGCGAACGCTCCGATACCGACCTGGCAGCACATTCTCAACGAAGGCGGCATCGACAGGGCCGGTCTGTGCGTCATCGCCAGCAACACGGCCAACGGTCTGTATCAGGACGTTCCCGAGTTCCGCGACGGCAAGGGCTCGGCGGTATGGAAGCTGGCGAAGTCGCGAGAGGGCGGCTACTACCCGGAGAAGCTGGAAAAGCTGTTCCGGGATGCGGGGCTGAAAACGGCATGGTTCCAGGCTGAGGGCGACGCCAAGAGCCTGTGCGCCGTCATCGAGAAGTACAACGCCGCTGGGCTGCCGGTCGGCGTCACGATGAACTACGGCGAGAAGTACGGGCAGGCGATTCACCACATGGTGTCGCTGATCCACATCGATAAATCGCTTGTCTGCATCGTCGACAACAACTTTCCCGGTCAATACATGTGGATTAGCCGAGCCGAATTCGAGCGGCGGCTTATCGACGGTCCAACGGGCTGGGTTGTGGCGTTGCTCTGGGTGAAGACGGCCGTCAAGTGGGCTGTGATTGCGGCGGCATTGGTTATCGCTGCCGGCGGTGCGGCGCTCATGTTCGCTGCCGTCGTGGCGTTCGTTGGCCTTGCGTTGAGGCGCGAGCTATGAAGACGTGGCTAATAGCTGCGGGGGGCGGTTACATGTTGGGCTTGAGCGTCGGCGTTCTCGCGGTTGTGCTGGCGTCTCAGGTTGCCGAGCCTTCGGCTTCCGTGCCTCCGGCTCCCGTCGAGACGAAGGCGGAGGTTTACCGGACGTTCGACGTCAACGGCTTCAAGGTGCCGTTTCTCGGCGTTGAGACGTCGGACAAGTTAGGGCCGATCTTCCGGTGGGACCCCGCTAGGCAACGATACAACTGCACGTCGCCGATCATGGGCACGTGCCCCACCGGAGCCGACCGGTTCAAGAAGCTGTACGCGGTCAAGATCAACGGTGCGACGGCTCACGTCGTCGGCTGGGTTCACGCTGACGGCTCGTTCAACTGGTGTTGGGATGACCAGGATTCCAAGCTCGTGCCAGGCCGTGGCGCGACGATCAACCCGGCTGGAGCCATGGCCAACGGCGTGGACGTCGACAAGCTCGACGGTCCCGGAACCGTGAGGGCCTCAGATCCCGAGACAGCGGCCGACGTCCGCATCGCAATGGAAGCCGGCAACCCAGCGTCGCCGACTTCGGCACAGTGTGGGCCATCGGATGACGCATCCTGCATTAGGGCTCCAGACGTTCCGACGTCTGGGGTGTCGCTCTGGCTGGTATTCGGCGTCATCGCCGCACTCGCCGTCGTGTTCGGCGTTCCAGCGTTTTTCGCGATCGTCGCCTTTGTCATCTGGTTGATGAGGCGAAAGGCGAAAACATGAGCTTCGAGTACATCGTCTTGATCGCGGCCGTCGTCTTCTCTGTCGGCTGCCTGGGCGTGCTATGCCTCGCGACCGCGTTTCTCGCGTGGTCCATCTTCCGGCCGCGTGCGGCGTCGTCCCCGCAACCGGCGACCGCACCGGCCGGAACGTCGCCGATGGAGGCGTCGACGGAGGAAGCAACCGCCGCTCTCTTGCTGGCTGCCTACCAGTCGGCGAAACGGGGCTCAGAAGCCAAGGCATCTCGCGACCTGGCCGTTGACATGCACGCGGCTGAGGCTGAGACGGTCAAAGCGAGCATGGGCCAGACGCTAGGCCCAAAAGGCGGCAGCGTCGGATAACGAGAGTCCGACGCTCGAATACGTGGTTCATATTGACACCCAAGCAACCGTCTGAGGGCAAAGCCGATGAGGTACGTTAAAGGGCCGACGTTCGGGGTTCCGGCGATCATTCCGCCCGTGAATCAAGACGGCAAGACCGACGTCGAGCCGGAACCGTTTTGGGACGACAACGCGCGTCAGCTTACGGTTGTGACGCCGAAGTACGATCCCGAAAAGGAGACGGCTCCGGCTCAGGCTCTCGTCTTCCTGATCCTTCCCGGCAGCGCTCTGTTGAAGGCGTCGGCCGACGACATCGTCAACGCCACGCTGCCGCGCACGACGACGGACATCAACAGCGATCCGGCCGGCGGCGTCACCGTGCCGCTGCCGCTGCCTCCCTATGACGAGAAGCTGGCGTACGTGGGTCAGCTCGTCTACGGCTACCAGGACACGGACGTAGCCTAAACCGCCTACAGCGTCTTTCCGTGCCTCTGACTCCGGCTCCCGGTTCCGGCTAATTGCCGGCAGGGCTTGGCTCCTCCCTGGGGAGGCTGGGAGCCGGAGTCAGGGGCATGGACAAGACGCCGCAGTTTCGAGTCGGGGCCGACCCCGACCTAGTGTTCCGACCGATCCAGCGGCGACCGCTGACGGACGCGGGAAGGATCAAGCGGAAGAAGTTTTACAACTCGGCTGCGTGGCAGCGATGCCGCAGGCTGAAACTTCTACGCGATCCGATGTGCGCAAGCTGTGCGAAAGAGGGGAGGCACGTTGCCGCCGCTCACGTTCACCACATGATCGACCTGGCGGATGCCCCTGAACTCGCACTCACGTACTCCAATCTTGAGTCGCTCTGCCATCCGTGCCACTCACGCGAGACGCTCAAGAGGCTGAGGGAAGAACGCCATGAGCGTGATAGCTTGCCGGGTATACGCTGACCGAATCGAGATGGCTGCGGATTCGATTCTCGTTTCCGGCTGGTCTCAGCGGACGGACGCCAAGCACACGAAGCTTGTGAAGGTTCGTGACGTCGTCGTCGGATCGTGCGGTCTCGCTTCCGAATCCGGGTTGATGCAACTGTTCCTCATGACGCATCGACCAAAGTTCGCGGACGTTGACTCCGTTCTGGAGTTCATGGGCGAGTTCGCGACCTGGAAAGGGAAACGTATCAACGATTCGACAACGACGAATCAATATATTCTTGCGTTCGACGGCAAGGCGTTCGTCACGCAAGAGTACTTCGTTGATGAGGTCGTCAACTACTACGCGATCGGGGCTGGGCAGGATTTCGCTACGGCTGTCCTTCACTTGGGTGGGAACCCGAGCGACGCCGTAGACACCGCCATAGCGTTGTCGGTGTTCTGTGCGGCTCCAAGGGTCAATCTAACTGTGGGGAAGTAGACGCATGCAGGTGTACAACGTCGCTGCCATCGCTCACGTGTTCGCGGTCGTCGCCGGGATCATCTTCGCACTCGTGGTTCTGTGGCGGATACGGGACATCGAGCGGAGCGTTAAGCAGATCGCGGATAACGGAAACGCAACCTGGGTTCGGCTCGTCGGCGTCAACCAGCGGCTACGCAACATCGACGGCCGGTTTGTCAGCGTGAGCCGGTATCTCGACGCGATCCGGGAATTCTTGCTGACTGACGCAAAACGCGTCGACGTCGGGCATGTGTTCTGGGCTCAAGGCGACGGCGACGGGTTCGTGGGCGCGGCCTGCTACTGCGACGGCAAGGATATCCGGTTCGTGGGCGTGCATCGCGATCGGGCGTTGTCGCCGCAGGAAATCGAGTTCGTCAACGCCAACGATCAACGCATCTGGAACGTGCTCAAGTGGAAGCTGGCGACCCGAGAAACCTCGGTCGTCTGCTTTGACGAACTGATGGCGGCTGTGGAGGGCTCCGACGATGCCAGCGAGGGGGAGGAAACCGAAGAGGAAGACGGGAGCAAGCAACCGGCCGTTCAGCGGTGTTGACGCCGTAGGCGCTCCACCCAAACCGGCGATCATCGCTGACGACGTAGACGCGTCGGGGGAATGGGACCGGGTTTGCCAACTGCTGACGGACAATCAGGTGTTGAGCCCGGCTGATCTCGGCATCCTCGTGGCCTACTGCTCGGCTTACTCGACGGTGGCGCGGTGTCGACGCGAACTCGCGTTTGAACCGATGCTTGTTCACAACTCCAAGACTGGAGCCATCAAGACGCATCCGCTCTACAACACGTTGAGCGCGGCCGAAGGGGCTCTAGCACGCTACGCGGGTGTTCTCGGGCTGACGCCTGCGGATCGTGGGAGGGTCGAAGCTCTGGATAATTCCGATGCGGAGGCATCCAAGCTCGACAAGCTCAATGCAGCAACCGCGAAGGCTCGACATAGCGTCGTTCGATCCGTTCCGCTGCAAGGCTGACGATCTGGCGGCAGCGGACGGGTACATCTGGGACCCGTCCGTTGCCCTGGGCGTCCAGAACTGGATAGAGAACCTTTGCAAGCTCAGAGTAGGTGACTGGCGTGGTCAGAATATCACGTTGCAATGGTGGCAACAGGACTGGATCTGGAGGTTGTACGGCTGGGTTCACAAGGATACCGGACTTCGCCGCTTCCTTGAAGGCTACCTAGAGGTCGCGAAGAAGAACGGTAAGACGCCTCTGGTCGCTGCCCAAAGCCTGTATCACCTGCTCGGCGACGGCGAACCCGCACCCGAAGTATACATTAACGCGTGCTCGCGCGAGCAGGCCGGCATTCTTTACCGAGACGCTTCCGTCATGGTGAAGATGGAGCCGGAGTTTAACGGCCGACTGGAGCTTGTGTCGTCGAGCAAGCGGATCGTCGACGAAGACGCGGACGGCTTTCTAGTCGCAAACTCATTCGAGAGCGAGAACAAAGACGGCGTGCAGTCGTCGTTCACCATCTTCGACGAACTCCACCGGCAACCGAACGACGAACTGTGGAACGTCTTCCAGTACGCTGGCGACTCGCGATCACAGCCGTTGCTCGTGTCCATCACGACGGCAGGCAGCGACATCACCAGCGTTTGCGGCCGGCAGCATGAACGGGCTCTAGCTCTGGAGACGGGTGCGAACCGGGAAACGCAGTTTCTGGGCGTCGTCTACGCGTCCCGAGACAAGAATCCCGACATCAACGATCGCAAGGTGTGGTATGCCGCAAACCCGTCGATGGGCGTCATCATCGATGAAGCGAAGTTCGCCAAGCAGGTGGAATCGGTCCAGAACCAGGGACCTGCGGCCGTAGCCAACTTCAAGCGATTGAAGCTGAACCTATGGACCAACGAAGATAAGAAATTTATCAACCTGGCCAAATGGAACATTCAGCCGGCGCGTAGGACGCTTGAAGAGATCGCCGAAGCCGGAGACGTCTGGGCTGCTGGGCTCGACATGGCGATTAAGACCGACCTTAACGCCTACGTGCGAGTGACGGGGAATCTTGTCAAAGGCATCGACGTATTCACCAAGGTTTGGATACCCGAGGATACGGCGATACGGCGATCGAGGGAGGAAAACCTTCCGTACATGGAGTACGCGGACAGAGGATTCGTGGAGCTTGTTCCCGGCAGCGTCATGAATCCGCAGATCGTGCAGGATTTCATCGAGGAAGAACACGCCAAATTCCGGCTCAAGTACGTGCTCTCCGACCATGTGAATACGGGTGCGATGGCTCCGTATCTGGTCAAACGCGGCGTTCCATTCCAGCACCTGAAGCCGAGCAACTTCTACCACAACTTTCCCACCAAAACGGTGGAGTCGCTGTACCTCCAAAACAAGCTGAGACACGGCGACGACCCCATGTTGGCTTACTGCGCCGGCAACGCGTGCGTCGACATCGACGATCGCAACGACAACATGCGGTTGGTCAAGGGCAAGTCGACGGCTCGCATCGACGCGATGATTGCTCTCGTCTCGGCAGTCGCCGGGCTGCTGCGTGCTATCGGGCTCGACGGCTTCGGCGGCGACGCTGCGAAGAAACCGCCGCGCCCCGATGTCGCGAATCAACTGATTTGGATCTGAGGTGGGTAAATGGCAACCGCACTCCCTCGCAAGCGTCTGACGACGCCGAATCGGCTGCGCGCAGATGGCGGCGTCATCGACCTGCGGAAGATCCGAAACGACTTGTACGGCTGGTCTGAGGGCATCCCCGACGCTCCGAAGGTCAACGTATGGGGAATGATGGGGCTGTCGGCGGCTCGGCGTTGCATCGAGGCGATAGCCGGCGACCTGGCGTCGCTGCCGCTGAATCTCGTTAAGGTGCGAGACGACGACTCGATAGTTCACATGAAGCGGCACGCGCTCTATGACTTGTTCCGCTGGTCTCCCGATGGCGGCTTGTCGACGCCGAGCGGTTTCCGCCGGTCGCTGCTGGCCAACACGCTGGCTTGGGGCAACGGCTATGCGGAGATAGCGAAGGCGAACGACAAGACCTATCTCCGCATCCTGGAGCCGGCGTTTACCTCTATCGACTTCGGCGAGAACGGAAGCTGGTTCTACAGCTCTCCGGCCGGTCGCTTGCCCGGATACAACGTCGTTCACGTCGCGGGTCTGGGCTCCAACGGCTTCCAAGGCTTCTCGCCGGTCAAGACGCATCCGGTTGCCCTAGGGCTGACGGTGACGGCGGAACGCTTCGGCTCGGCGTTCCTGGCTAATGGGGCCTTTCCGAGCGGCTATATCAAGGCTGACGCCGCACTCGGCGACGATACCGAGGCGTATGTCCGCCTACGCGACGCGTTCATCGCCAGGCATGCAGAGGGCACGCACAAGGCCGGTCGCGTCGGCGTTCTGCCTCCCGGCTTCGACTTCACCAAGGCCAGCGTTGATCCCGAAGTAGCGCAATTCCTGGAGACGCGGCTTTTTCAGATCCTCGAAATCTGCCGCATCTTCGGAGTGCCTCCGTACCGCGTCATGCAGTACGAGAACATGCACTACTCGACGGTGGAAGCCGTCAAGGCCGAGTTCGCGACCACGACGCTGATGCCGTGGTCGATCGTCTTTGAAGAGTCGTTGAATCTTCGGCTGCTGACTGAGGCCGAAGTCGCCAAGGGATTGACGTTCAAGCATGACTTTACGGCGTTTCTCAAGGCCGACACTCAGGGCCGGGCGCTGATGATTCGCACGATGTACGACTGCGACGCGCTCGTGCCGAACGAGATTCGGGCCGGCGAGAACTACGGGCCAATTGATGGCGGCGACAAGGTCAAGAGTGCGACGGCTGCCGCTGCCAACGCGGCCAAATCACCAGCGTTGCCGGCTCCGGCTCCGGAGCCTGCGGCAGACGCCCAACCACCGGAGGCGCAAGCGTGAGCAACACGGTTCGGCGTCGCAATCAAGATGCGGCGTTGCTCCAGTATCGAGCGGCAGAGGGCGAAAGCACCAAGCCGCAATTCCGGGGCTACGCCGTCGTCTTCAATGAGTGGACAACGCTTCTCTCCTACCGCAATTGGGAGATTCGCGAGGTCATCCGACCTGGAGCCTTCCGCAACGCTCTGGCCGCGTCTCAGGACGTTCGGGCGCTGATCAACCACGATTCCACCCTTGTTCTCGGCCGTACGCGTGCCGGGACTCTCAGGCTGCGAGAAGACGACAAGGGCCTGGCCGTCGAGATCGACCCGCCGAATACGCAGCCGGCTCGTGACATCGCCGTGAGCATGGAGCGCGGCGACGTCAATCAAATGTCGTTCGCCTTCCTGCCGCGTAAGGGCGGTGAAGTCACCACCATCCGCATGGTGGACGACGTTGAAGTCACGGAAATCGAGATCGTCGACGCCGACTTGTTCGACGTTGCGGTGGTGACGTACCCGGCCTATGAGGGGACGTCGATTGGTGTGCGAGGCCGGGACATCGAGGAAGCGGCAGCGGCTGCCAAGCGCCGTTGGCTGGCTGAACGCCTCGCGAAGCTGGACAGCTTGAACAAGCGTTGACCGGCGTTCGGCAACGTGTAGCGGTTTGCTCTGATTACGATATAAGAGGAATTCGATATGCCGACCGTGCGAGAAATTCGCGAGCGGGCCGACGCCGCGCGTGCCCGCGCAAACGAACTCCGTTCCACGATCCAGGCTGCGGCCGAGCCCAACCAGGCCGACGTTGAGGCCATGGACACGGCCATGAGCGAGGCCAACACGCTCTATGACCAGGCCGACGCCCAAGAGCAGCGAGAGCAGCGGTGGACGGATCTTGAGAATCGCGGCCGTCCGCTGCCGCCGTTCAAGAACGCTCCCGCGACCGGCGGCGACAGCGGCAACGCTGGCGAGTTCGGCAACGGCGACCGTGAGCGTGCGGCGATGCTGGCTCGCTACAGTATCCGCCGGGCGTTGCTGGGCGCTGCCGACATTCGCGAGGGCAGGCCGTTCACCGGCGTCGAGGCCGAAATCCACCAGCACACCGGCGGCATGGCTGTCGGTCGTCGCGACGGCGGGCCGTGCGTCCGCATTCCCTGGGATGCTCCAGTTTCCCGGTCGCTGTTTCCGCGTGGATGGCAGTTTCGCGACGTGACGACGTCCACGATCGGCTCGACGGTGCCGACGCTCGTGCAGCCGACGCTCATCGAGTTGCTTCGGGCTCGCATGGTGTTGACCACGCTCGGCGTGCGGACCATCACCGGGTTCACGCAGCCTTTCACCATTCCCCGGCAGAACGCCGGTGCGTCTGGCGAGTGGGTTGGTGAGCAGGGCTCGGCGACCAAGAGCAACGCGACCACGAACGCTGCCGCCTTCGCTCCGAAGACGGCGACCGGAAACACCATCCTTTCGCGGCGGTCGCTTCTTCAGTCGAACATCGACGCCGAGAACTTCGCCGTCGAAGACCTGATCAACACCATCGCTCAGATGGTGGAAATCGCGGCGATCAATGGGGCGGGTTCGTCCACGGTGCCGCGTGGCATCTTCCAGACCAGCGGCGTCGGATCCGTCGCCGTGGGGACGGATGGCGGCGCGCTGACCTGGGCTCACCTGACCAGCATGGTCGGAGCCGTGAGCGCGGCCAACGCTCCGGCCGGTTCCCGCATGTGGCTTCTCCACCCGCTGATGACGGCGTGGATGGCGCGAACGGTTCGCGTCGCCAACTACCCCAAGTACCTGTTCGACATCGACACGCCCAACGCTCCCATCGCCGGATTCGGCTATGCGGAGACGACCAACGTGCCGAGCAATTTCGTCAAGGGCGCGTCGAGCGACTGCTACGGCATCGCCTTCGGGCTGTGGTCGGAACTGATGCTGGCGCTCATGTCGACGCTCGACATCCTCGCCGATCCCTACTCGCTGGCTCACACCGGCGACGTGCGGTATGCGGCATTTCAGGACGTCGACGTGAACGTGCGGCACGCGGCTTCGTTCGCGATCTGTGCTGACGCTCGTCTGGTGTAAACCTGGACGAAGGCGTACGACAACAGGTGGAAACAAATAGGGTTCCGTCGACGTCGGCCGTAGCGTCTACTGCGGCCGGCGTCGAGTGTTTCGAGAGGGGACGCGATGAAGATCAAGCTGCTCAAGCCGGCGATTATCGGCAGGTTCCATCACGACGCTGACGCCGTCGTCGACGTCGAGGAGTACCAGGCCGATTACCTGGAGAATGAGGGTGCGGCCACGGTTCTGGACCGCACCAACCTGACTCCGGTTCAGAACCCGACGATCCAGGTGCCGGAGGCTTCGACTGAGGCCGTCGAGCCTGTGGCTGAGACCGAACCCGTAACCGAGACCGAACCCACCAGGGGCGGCGCTCGACGCATCGGCCGGTAATCCGTCTGTGATTCCCCGATGATTCAAAAATGAATCATCGGGATTCTCGCATCCGTGGTCCTGAACGCAGGGGAATCCCATGGCGAAGGTCTTGATTACGAACACGTGTCACGTTCGGCGTCGGCTCATGCGAAAGGGCGCGACCGTCGAACTCGCCGATGACGAGGCGGCGTCCGTCGTCGCCAGCGGCTGCGGCAAGCTCATGACGCCGACGCCGGCCGAGACCACGGCGACGGCTGCTGTCGTCGTTCCTCGCACGGCCGTCAAACTCGGGGGCTGAGATGACCTATCAAACGATCGTGCTGGAGCAGCCTGCGGAACTGCCGGTCACGCTGACGGAGGTCAAGACGCACGTCAGGATGCCGCTGGACCTAGACGACGACGACGCCTTGATTATGTCGTACGTGGCTTCGGCCACGAAGTACGTCGAGAGGCGATGCGCTCAGCGGTTCGTTACGCAGACGCTCCGCACGACGTTTGAGGGATGGACGCCACGCATCAAGAGCGTGTACCTGCCGTGGGCTCCTGTAGCGTCCGTAGTGCGTATGGCGAACGTGGTTGATGGATCTGAGGTTGACGTCGACTTGGACGCGTACGGCGTCACGCTGGGAGTTCCCGGGGCCATCGCAAGGCGAGTGTTCGGGTGCGTGCCCGTTGACGCCGTCGTCGTCGATTACGTCGTCGGCTACGGGCTGGCTGCCTCCGTGCCGGCAGAGGTCAAGTTGCCGGTCATGATCCTTGCCGGGCACTGGTACGCGAGGCGTGAGCCGGTCATCACCGGAACCATCGTCAGCGAGTGCCCCATGCACGTCAACGATCTGATTGGCGGGCTCAGATGGGGGGCTTATCCCGCATGATGGACCCCGGACAGATGAAATCCCGGCTCGTTTATGAGGAGCCGGTGGAGGTCGACAACGACGAACACGGACGGCCGATCATCGAGTGGCGACCGAGATTCGAGATATGGGCCGACGTCCGTCCGATCTCGGCTCGTGAAGCATCGTACGCCGAACAGACGAAGTCGCTCAGGACTCACGTCGTCATCTGCCGCTGGCGAGCGGATCTCAACGAACTCGGCCGGCTCCGGTTCAAGGGCCGGGAACGCGTCATGTCTATCGAGTCGATAACCAACGACTCCGAAGACAACTTGCAGGCGAACATTGACGCCATCGAAGAATCGAAGCCTGCTTGACATACATCGGAGATTGCTGAAATGCCAACGGCATCGATCGCGAACAGCAACGACGCGACGAAGTTCCTATTCCGCTCTGGCTCGGATTTCAACTCCGGCGGCGGCGGTGAGGTTAAGTTCAACGGCACGCAGTTGGACATTCGGCCGTACGTCTTCACGCCGAACGCCAACCCGGCGAACACGGATCCGGTCGTCACCGTCTCCATCGACGGCGGCGAGGCCGTGGACGTGCCGATCGAGATGCTGGGCGAGTACACGACGGTCACGCTCGCGAGCGGCTTGACCGATGGGCCGCACGTCGCAGTTATCTCCTATGAATGGAGCGGGGCGCTGGACACGCCTTGCCTCATCGCCACGGGCTCGGCTCCGGGATTCTGGAGCATCGCCAGCATTCCGGCCGGCGGCGTCTCGACGGCACTCTCTGTGTTTGGTGATTGGGACTGGCCGGCGACGGGTTCATGGAACGCGCTTACGGGCGAGATCTGCGGAACGCTCAACGGCTCCGGCGACGTCTGGCTCTGGGTGCAGAACTTCGGCTCTCCGGCCAATCCGTTGTACGTATCCGTGGACGGCTCGGAATCGGCTCTGACGCCTACCGGCTACACTTGGCTGCCGATCGCTTCCAATCTTGCCGCCGGAACGCATCCGCTGGTCATCCGCAATGAGACGTCGGGCTCGGCATGGGGCTTCAACGGCGACGCGTCGTCCGCGTTCATTCGCGTCAGGTATGCTCCCGGATCATCGACGCCGACGCTCTCTGCCGACGTCTCCGGCCGATACTCGCCGATGGACGCGGCCCGGTGCGAACCTCCGCTTGGTAAGTTCGTCGCTGCGATCAGCGGTGAATCCGTTCGCGAGCTGGCGTGTCGATCCGTGCTGACGTCCCCGACGTGGGAAGCGTTGGTACTCAAGAACGGATCGCAATACCTGATCCGCAACGGCTCGACGGATGGTGCCGTTCAGACGCTCCCGTCCAGCGGAACCGTGGGCTGGGTGACGCTCGCGAGCGGGCTGACGGGAACCAACACGCTCGAATTCCGAACGCCAGTCGCCGCGCCGCCGAAGGTGTACGCGTTCCGCACGGCGACTGCGGGACAAGCGGCGGCTCCGACCACGTCCCGCGTCAAGATCCTGTTCGTGGGCGACTCCATCACGCAGGCGATCTATGCCGGTGCGACCTACCCTGACTCGACGAAGGGGTGGGCGTACAAGCTCGAAAACGCTCTGCCGGCGAACGCAGCCAACATCGCCGTTCCCGGCTATCGGTCGGACCAAATCCTGACGGTGTTCAACGGCTACTGCACGGCCTACGGTGCGGGAACGATGAGGGCTCCTGAACTCATCGCCTTGTACATCGGGATGAACGACGTGTCGCAGGACAGTGAGGCGAACTATCCCGGCAGCGCGACGGTGACGCCGGCCGCTTACGCGGACTACATCGCCGATACCATCAGCCTGGCGCAGACGACTTTCCCCGGCGTTCCGCTCTTGTTTCTCACGATCGCTCGCGTGTCGTCCGCGACCGTGGCTGGCTACAACACGGCGTTGTCAGGTGCCGTTTCCGCAGCCGGTGGCGAAGAGGCCGGGATCTACCTGCTGGATATCGCTCCGCTGGCCGAGAACACGAGTTTGTTCGTCGACGGCATCCATCCGAACGATGCAGGGTGGACCGCGATTGCCGACATGGTGGAACCCGAGATCGAGTCGATTCTAGGGCCGGCTCCCGATCCGCTGTCCGTGGCTCTCGCGTCGTCGGCAATCACGTCGTCGTCGGCGACCGTGACCGCGACGCCGAGCGGCGGCAGCGGCGGCGAGACTTACGCCTGGACTCGCAACGGCTCGGCGGTCTCGGGAGTCACCGGGCCTGTCTTGAACCTGACGGGGTTGACGGCGTCGACGACGTACACGATCGACGTCACCGTCACTGACTCGGCTTCGGCGACGGCGTCTGACACGCTCAACGTCACAACGTCTGCGGCCGAAGGCTCTCCGCTCTCCGTGACGCTGGCGACGTCCGCGATTACGGCGACGTCCGCGACCGTCACCGCGACGCCGAGCGGCGGTGCCTCCGGCTCGAAAACCTACGCGTGGACGCGGAACGGTTCCGCTGTCTCTGGCGTCACTGGTGCCGTGCTGAACCTCACCGGGCTCACGGGGTCAACGTCTTACACGATCGCTGTGACCGTCACCGACTCGGCTTCGGCGACGGCGAATGCGTCGACGACGGTAACGACGTCGGCGGCTGGCGGCTCACCGCTGGCCGTGTCCCTGGAGAAGACCAGCGGCACAACCACGACGCTGGTGATTCAGGCGACGGCGACGGGGGGAACCGGCTCCAAGTCGTACGCGTGGACCGTCAACGGCGACGCGGTTTCGGGCACGGCGTCGAGCCTGTCACTGACCGGCCTAACGCCGTCGACGACGTACACGATCGCCGTCACTGTGACCGATGGCGCGTCGTCGACGGCGACCGACAGCATCGCGGCGACGACTTCCGACGTCGCGGGGCCGACGTACTACCGCGTTAACAACGGGATCTCTCGCATCACGGCCATGAAGTCGCTGGGGGAAACCGACATCACCGTGGCCAACCCCGCTAGGTTCGGGACACAGTTTCCCATCAAGCTGACGGTCTTCCGGCGATCCACCCTCGATCCTCTCGTGCCGTACGTGCCGCTGGCTATCTACGCGGTGACGGGGCGGCTTGGGAACGTCTTGCAGACGTCCGGAACCCTGGAGGGCACCAGCGACGTCAAGCTCATCGTCGGCGACGTCGCCGCTAACGTGCCTACGGCTGCCGGAGACGACTGAGATGCCGCAGAACCCATTCGGATCGCTATCCCCAGACGGTTCGCTAGTCGGGCCTCTGGGACCGGAAACGCTCGATGAACTCAGCATGCCCGGGTTCATCGGCATCGGTATAAACCCATACGGATCCCTGAAACCGTACGGGAGTTTCAGCGTGGCTTTCGGGCCTCGCGCGCTTCGGTCTGCGTTGCTCAATCTGCTGCTGTCGGTTCCCGATCTCGCCGAGTACGTCAATTCACGGATTGCGTACGCGGGCAGCCGGCAGACGGACCAGGAACCTCGCATCACCTACATCGTCGCGTCGAACTCCGGCGGCAGCGACCTGGACGGACCAGACGGAGTCAACACGGCTCGCGTCCGCGTTTCGGTGTGGTCCCGCGATTCCGTTGAAGCGGAAACGCTCGTGGATCTCATTCGATCATACGTCAATGGGTGGAACGGCTGGATAGGCAGCGTCTACGTCCGGTCATGTGATTGGGACGGCGACAACGATCTACCCGAAGACCTTCCCAACGGCGACGGAACCACGGTGTTTCAAATCGTCAGCGATTACTTAGTCGAATACGAAGGGGGAGGCGTCTGACATGGCGAACCGTTACAGATGCAAGGGCATGTCCGTCAGCGTCGACAAGCTCGGCACCGGCGTCACCTACACCAAGATTCCGCAGGTGCTTTCCATCGGCAAGCCTCCGAAGACGGTGGACGCCGTCGAAGACACCGATCTGGATTCGCTGGCGAAAGAGTTCTCTCCGGGGCTGACGGACAACGGCGAACTCACCATCGAAATGCGGTTCGATCCGCAGGACGTCACGCATCAGTACCTGGAGGATCTGGCCGACGACCCCGTCATCACCGGGTTCCAGATCCGGATTCCGACGCTCCCGGACGCGACCCTGTACACGTTCCAGGGGTTCCCAACCAACTTCGACAACCCGGCCGGCGGCAACAGCGATCCGCTCACGGCCAACCTCAACATGAAGGTTACGGGAGTCGTCACCAGGACGACGGAAGAAAGCTAAGACGTCACGGCGACGTCGACCGTTTCCCCGATGATTCATTTTTGAATCATCGGGGAAACGGCTGTCAGCACGAGTATTTGGCTGAATGAAGGGGCAAGCTATGGGCGTTTTGACTCGGGACGACTTCCTGAACTTCAGGCCGGAAGGGCCGAGCCGTGAACTCGTGTCGGTTCCGGCTCTCGGCGGCGACGTCTACGTGCGTCGCATCACCGCAGGCGAACGCGACGACTTCGAGCGCAGCATGCGGGGCTCAACGCGTCGCGTTCGCGCGTTCATCACGGCGCTCGTGTGCGTGGACGCGGACGGGAAGCCGCTGTTCACCGGCAAGGATATCGAGTGGCTGGCCGAGAAGCCGGCGTATGCTCTGGAGCCGATCATCGAGGCTCACGGCCGGCTCAACTCGATGACTCAGGACGATATCGAGTCGCTGGAAAAAAACTGAGAAAGCGGCCGGCGACCCGGTTCCCGTTTGAACTCGCCGAGACTCTGGGGATGTCGCTTGCCCAAGTGCGAGCGATGACGCCGCAAGAGTGGGACGCGTGGCGAACGTACTGGTGTTTCCGGCCGCGCTTCGATCCATGGTTCGCCATGTGTCGGATCTGCGGCGTCATCGTCGCCGTCATCACCGGAGCCGATACGACGACGGACAATTTCATGCCGCCAGCGCCGAAGCGAGTGCGAAGGCGACGGCGGAAGAATGAGGCCGAGATCGCCGATCGAGGCATCCGCCGCATGTTCGGCTTGTGATAGGGGGGCACGCTGATGGCCGTTTCCAAACGCAAGGCTGGTGGCGGCGTCAGCGTCCGTATCGACATATCCGGCGTTGAAGAGATCCGGGCCGCGCTTAAACGCGTGGGCGAAGGCACGCGGAAACGGGTGATACGTGAAGGCATGGCTGTAGGTATGGATCTGGTCACGAAGGCGGCTCGCGATCTCGCGCCGATCCGGTCCGGCCGATTGTTTAAAGCGATAAAGACATCGGTTCGTAAGCCAAAGTCGAAATGGAAATTCATCGTCCAGACCCGAGTGGGGAAACTCGGGCTTTACAAGGGAAAGACGTTTTATGGGGCGTTCCAGGAATTCGGCACCAAGTTCATGAGACCGCATCCGTTCCTTGGTCCGGCGAAGGATCGTGAGCAATTGCGGGCGGCGGCTACCGCCCGTGAGGCGATTCTACAGGGCGTCGAGAATGAAGTGATCGCTGCCGCATTCAAGAAAACGTCCCTTGGTAAGCTTCAGACGCGATGGAACCGGGTATCCCGAGCGTCGTCGAAGATCGCCAAGCGGTCGCAACGCGTGGTCCGAAAGACATCCAGGGTGACGAAGCGAGCGACGAAGACCGTCCGCAAGCGGTATCGCTCCGGCTCACGGGCTGTAACACGCCAGACGAAGTCAGTCCGACGATCGGCCTTGCGAACTGTCAAGACCGTGCGCAAGGCGACGGTCAAGCGAGTGAAGGCCGTCCGCAAGGCTACGGTGAAACAGGTGAAGGTCATCCGCAAGGCAACGACGAAACGAATCCGATCGACGACGAAGGCCGCAACCAAGCGCCAGCGGACGACAACGAAGGCAGTGCGTCGTCTGTACAAGGCCACGGCCAAGGCTAAGACGACTCTCCAGAAACGCGTTCGCAAGATCCTGAACCCTGGGCGTAAACGCCGGAGACGATGACGATGGCGACGATCGGCAATATCAACGTCGGAATGGTGCTAGACGCGTCCGGGTTCGCCCGTGGGCTGGGCGACGCAGGCGCTGAGGTCAAGGCGTTTCAGGGCAACGTCGTCAACCTGGGTTCGACGCTCAGGGGACTCGCCGTTGGATTTGGCGCGCTGAAGGTCGGAACGTTCCTGTTCGACGCATCGAAGCAAGCGGCTCACGCGCAAGAGGCGATCAACTCGCTCAGCATCGTGTTCGGCGACGAGGCCGGCAAGATGCAGATGTTCGCCAGCGACATGGCTAAGAGCTTCAACGTCGGAGTGAACTCGATGCTGGACGCTCAGAACCAGATCGGGAGCATATTTCAGGGGGCCGGGTTCAAGGGTGGCGACGTCAAGGATATGACCGAGGGCCTGACGAAGATCGCCATGGACATGGCGCGACTCAAGGATACGTCGTTCGAACTGAGCAAGGATAAATTCTTGTCTGGGCTGTCTGGAGAACAGGAGCCGTTGAAGGCGTTCGGCATCGTCTTTGACGAGGCCACGGTGAAGGCCAAGGGCCTTGAAATGGGGCTTGGTGGCCTCGGTCGCGAGATGACGGCTCAGGAGAAGGTTCTAGCGCGATACGCCATCTTCGTCGACAAGACCAAGTTCGCGATGGGGACGGCGGCTCGTGAGGCGACGGGGGCTGCGGCCCAATTCGAGTCATTGAACGGTGCTTGGGAGAATTTGTCCGTCACTATTGGCGAGACGTTCGCTCCGGCTCTGGGTAGGTTCCTGGGAGACCTGTCCACGGGCTTGATGACTGTCGACAAGTTGTGGAAGGACAACGAAGCTTCAGCGACGACGTGGCTGACCGGGCTGACGGCGAATCTGGGGGTGGCGACGACGGGTATGGGGGCGTTCGCCGAATCCATCGGCCTTGTCGGCGACTCGATCGAGGGTCTGGGCTCTGTGTTCAAGAGCCTGCAATCGAACGTAACGCGTGGGGTGGGAAAGGGTGCCGGCCTCCTTGGTGGGATCATAGGCGAGAACAGCGGCAAGCTTGGCGTCGGCGACTTCTTCAAGGTCTTCGGTGTGAACGGCGGGGTGGCGGCTGGCGGCAATCTTGTTCTCAACAAACTTGGAGTCGGCGACTTCTTCAAGGTCTTCGGTGAGGATCTCGATCGACTCTCCGACGAACAAGCCGGCAAGCTTGGAGAGGCTCTGATCGGGCCGAGCTTCTCAGAGAGGATCAAGAAGTCGTTCGACGAGATTCGGGCTGAAGCCGAGCGGACACGCCTGGCACTGGCTAACAAGCCGATCAAGATACCAACCGTCAAGCAGGCGGCTGGTCCTGGCACCCAGATGCAAACCAAGCGGGACATTCAGAACGTCGCCGCGATTCTCGGTAGCGGTGCGATGTTTGGGAATCCGCTGGGCGGTCTCACGGCTATCGTCGGAGCCGAGGCGCAGCGGGATGCACTGAAGCGAGGGCCGACAGCGACTGCATTCTCTGGAATCGCTCGCGGCGGTTCTCAGGACGCGGCATCGACGATCCTACGGGCTCGTTACGGCGGCTCGAAAGATCCTGTTGCGGCAAATACCAAGAAGGCGGCGGATGAGATCGCCGGACTCCGGAAAGACTTCAAGCAAGGATTCAAAATCAAGGAAGGTATGGCGGCTGGCGTCGAACTCTTTGAAATCAAGTAAAGGCAGGCACACATGGCAATCACTGGAATCCGGGACGTCCTCGACGGAGCATCTGGCGGCTGGTCTCTCGATGGCGGACGGAGGTTCGTCGCGCGCGTGTACGTTGACAGCGACGATCGCCGTGACGGGCCGCAGGCGGCAATCACGTCGCTGGGCTTGAACGTCGGCGACACCTACCGATATCCGTTAACGGGAACGCCTACGGAGACGAACGCACGCCTCTTCCTGAACTCGATCGACGTCGAAGAACAGGCCGCTGTTAGCAATGGCAAGAAGCGGTTTACGCTCGCCGTTGTGTTCTCGCCGATCGATCCGAACAAAGATCCCGGCGGACCTATGGGCGAGGACGGATACCGCGATCCGTTCGCCGCACCTCCGACGCTCCGCGCCTACGGCGACCCTGAAGAGGAAGCCGTGATGCACGACAAGGACGGAACGCCGATCCTAAACACGGCCGGCGACCCCTACGACCCAGGTCTCTCGCGGCCGAAATCGCTGCTCATCTTCGAGATTGGACGCGTGGAGCGTGAGTTCGATTACTCGCGAATCACGGATATCAAGGATCATCTGAACGACGCGGCGTGGATGGGGTTCCCGGCTCGATCGGTCATGTGCCTGGACATCCAACCCGAACGCGTCTGGAGTTCCGACGCCAACGGCTGGACCTGGCCAACGGTCTACAAGTTCGCGTATCGCGAGGATCTCACTGTCGATGACGGCGGTGACGACGTCGTCTTGTATCCGGGGTGGACGGCAAAGGTTCTCAACCAAGGTCTCCGTCAAAAGGTGTCTGGCGAACGCAAGCAAATCTTCATCGACAACGCGCCCGTGTCCGCACCCGTGTTGTTGAAGGACGACGGCACGGTGGCGGCTCCGACTGATGATCCTGTGTACAAATATTACGACTATCTGCCGGAGGCGGATTTCTCGGTTCTCGACTTTCCGAGCGATCTGTTTTCGGCAGGAACTCCGGAGATTCCGTAATGGCGACTCTGTTTGCATGCCTTGTCCTGCTCTGGCTGTCGGCGTTGAGCATGGCAAAAGACGATAGTCTTGTCGCTTTTCGACGGCGTGACGCACGCCGAATCAATCGAGCGGTTCTAGCATTCGAGGGCTCTGCCGATGGCCTAGCGTCTGGAGCCGGTGGGCGTCCATGGACGTTCGGCATCCAACGCGCCGTAGTGACGACGGCGATACCAACGGGATCCGTTGCGTCGCCGTCGTCGTCCGGTCGCGTGACGATCAAATTCAAGGACGCCTCTGGAGCGTGGGTGGACGGGCTCACGGGTCAGACGGTTTACAACGACAACGTGCTGGCGGCGTCATTGCCCGTGAATCGAGCGTGTAAGGTCGCGTGGATCGCTGGCGAATGGTGGTTGATCTCCGCAAGCTGTTCGTAAGGGGCTGGCCATGCTGTTCGATCCAGGGGCTTGCTGCGACTGTGGCTCGACGTCGACGATCTGCGTCGTCATGACCTGGCGATACTGCGACGGCACGCTCTCGACGCGGAATCTGCCGGCCGGGTACACGATTCGTGCCGTGCGAACGAGCGACGGCTTTGAACTCGCGAGCGGAGTCACGAACGCATCAGGGCAAGTGACGATCTGCGTTCCGACCGGCCAGACGTTCCAATTCATCTTGGACGGCGGCGCGTGGTTCGGAACGCAGACGCTCACGGGCGGGTACGTTACGCCGAGGACGGTCACGGTTCAGCCGCTACCGACGTTCGTCTGTGCGTACCCATCGATCCAGGCTGTGTGTCCGTCCGGGCCTTACTTCCACTACCGCTATCTCACGCTCACAGACGCCAACGGCTCCTACAGCGTGGACATCCTCAGCGGCGACCCGATTTTCAGCAGCAAGGCGCTCGGCACGATGACCGTCACCGATGGCTCTGGCCATTGCGTCGTCAGCGGCGGCACGCTGCGTTACTGGTACTACGTGCTGCGGACATCGGGCGGCTGGCGTGTGACACGGCATTGGGACGTCCGCACGTTGACAGGGCAACCAGCGAGCGGCTTATGCGCCGACACCTTCGGTACGGCGATAGCCGACATGACCAACGGCGCGTGCCCCGACGTCTACGTGAGCGGTACTCCGACGTCCCTGGACTATCCAGACCCCATCGGCGGAGGCGTGGTGGTGTCATCATGACCGACGCATTCCGGAGGATGCTCGAAAGCAAGCTCGACGACCCCGATCCCGTGGTTCGGGCTCACGCGAGGTTCCGGCTCTCCGTCGTGGATCCGGAGCCGGCCTATCCCCCGTTCGCTGTGCAGGCCGTGAGCGCGGTCAAGGCAGCGGCTCGGTTCGTCGCCAGCGGCTGCGAAACCGTGGATCAATCCGAGTTCGACCGTCGTAAGGCGATCTGCGAGGCATGCCCGAACTACCAGGCTGCGGACGATCGCTGCCTCTTGTGCGGCTGCATGTTGAGCATCAAGCCGTGGTCGGCCGTCGAGTCGTGTCCTGACGCCAGGTGGTGACGCGTAGGGCCTGGGGATTAAGGCGTAATCTATCGCCGTATCTACGGTACACACGTCCCCAAACTACGGTTTTTGGACGGTTTTTCAATATTAGGCAGTGACGCAAGACGTTCTGCTATTGTGTGTTACGACGAACTAGTGTACAGACAAACACGCCTTACAAGCAGGACGTCGGGGGTTCGAATCCCTCATCGCCCACTCAATCCGTGAAAGGACTTAGGTCGAAGGCGTCCCCGAGCGAACTGACCAGTCCCCCAAGCCGTTCCTCCACTCGGCTTGCAACGCTTGATGCGTCCAGTTCCGTGATAAGCGGATCAAGTTGCACGCCGACCGCGACGAGGCTCTCCGCCTCGATCGGATCGTCTTGAATCGCGGGTTTTGAGCCCCCCCCGAGGTTGACGCCTGAGGCCAGGGTTTATAAACGGTCGAGGCGTCGTAAGTCTTCATTTTACAGACTCTTAGGATCGCCGAGATTTCGGCGATTGGCCGTGTAAAGCGTCTGGTCTCGATCGGTCTGTCTGGGACGATGCCGTCCCCATGCTTGCCCGTGGCGGGGCGTCCCTGGACTTGCGGTCGGAATTTCCGTCGCCCCCTCGACGTCTCCCTTTGTCTTCGATTTCCCACCGGGCATTCAAAACACTCATCCTGCCTGTTGCTTTGATCGAACTTTGACTTGACGCGCCTCGGTTAATTCATAAAGATTGTTAATCTGCGGCGGCGATAGCCGCGGCTTCGGCGATTCAGCTCGATGAGCTTCCCGCCCCGAGATCTTTCATGCGGCGATCGACGGTTACAACCAGGATTCTGGTCGGGCTGCTGGTGCTTCGTGCGCTCGCCTGTCCCATCGCCGCGGGGCATGGCTCGCCCCTGGAAGGTCGCTTCATCGTTCGGGTCTGCGTTTGGCCGGCTCCCCGACCTGAGCGGAGTACGCTCGTCGTCGGAACGACGTCGTCGAACTCCTCTCCGAGCCATTCCCACGGCCGCCGTTCGATCCTTTCTCCGAGAGACGAGACTCTAGCGCTCAGCCCCTTTCAGAGCGGTGGCGGTGAGGGCGGTGAACTCGACTCGTGCCCGCGACAGCGCCCTCTGCGCTGTTGAACGCCGTTCGATTGCTCCAGATCGATTGAAACCGTCGACCGGTCCGCGGCCGCTCCTTTGAAGCGGAGTGTGACACCGTGCGGCGGCCGTCTCGGGATCCGACGGAGAGCTTTCGATGAACGGCTTGATACGAGCCTCGCTGCGCAACCCACACGCGGTCGTGGTCTTCTGTCTAACGCTGGTGATGCTGGGGACGGTGTCGCTCAACCTGATCCCGATCGACATCCTACCGGTCTTTCGAAGTCCGGCGGTGCAGGTGTTGACGTTCTACTCGGGCATGCCGGCGGCCGGAATCGAGAAGGACATCACCAACCGGATGGAACGCTGGGTCGGCCAGGCCAACGGCACGCGACGGCAGGATTCGCGATCGATCGTCGGCGCCAGCGTGGTACGCGACTATTTCCGGAGCGGCGTCGATCCTAACGGGGCCCTCACGCAGGTGAACTCGCTGGCAACTGCGGCCATCCCCGCCTTGCCCCCCGGGACTCTTCCGCCGGTCGTCCTGCCATTCGATCCCACAGGGACGACCCCGGTGGCGATCCTCGCCGTCGACAGCCCCGACGGCTCGCAGAACGAATCGATCCTCTACGACGTGGGTCGGTACGAAGTCCGAAACATGGTTATGAGCGTCAACGGCGCGATCGCCCCGGTCGTCTACGGGGGGAAGATCCGGGCCGTGATGGCGTACCTCGACCGTCAGAAGATGGAGGCCCGCCGCCTCTCGCCGCTCGACGTCATGAACGCGATGGACGACTACAACGTCTTCCTCCCGACCGGAGACGCCAAGCTCGGCGACACCGACTACGCCCTCGACTCGAACTCGATGTTCGATTACCCGTCGGACATGGGAGACATCCCACTGCATTCGGAGATCGGCAACGTCTCTTACCTGAGGGACGTCGCGACCCCCAAGGACGCCTCGTACATCCAGACGAACGTGGTGCGGATCGACGGCCGTCGCGAGGTCTACATCCCCATCTTCCGCCAACTCGGCTCCAGCACGCTGGCCGTCGTCAACGGGGTTCGCGACCGGCTCGACGAGTTTACCGCCCGCCTGACGCGCGGCGGCATTCAACTCAAGCTGGTCATGGATCAATCCGTCTTCGTCCGTCAGGCCATTTCCAGCCTGGTGCAGGAAGGCGTGCTGGGGGCCATCCTCTGCTCGATGACGATCCTGCTGTTCCTGGGCCAGTGGCGGATGACGGCGATCGCCGTCATGACGCTGCCGATCTCGGTCCTGTCGGCCTGCATCCTGCTGTATTACACGGGCCAGACGATCAACGTGATGACTCTCGCCGGCCTCACGCTGGCGATCGGGCCGATGATCGACAGCGCGATCATCTGCCTGGAGAACACCCACCGGCATCTCGGGCTGGGAGCGGGTTCGAAGGAGGCGGCGTATCTCGGCGCCAGCGAGGTCGCCCTGCCGGAACTTGTCTCAACCATCTGCACCTTTCTGGTCCTCGCCCCCCTCGCCCTGATGCCCGGCATGGGCGAGTTCCTCTTCATGCCGATGACGTTGGCCGTGGCATTCGCCATGTGCTCCTCTTACATCCTGTCGCGCACCCTCGTTCCCATGTGCAGCTCGGTCTGGCTGTCCGGCCACGGCCATGAACACGCAGCTCAACACGGCCCCGGCGAAACGGGTGAAGGCCCACGTCCTGGGTTGATCGCCCGCGGCTTCGCTCGCTGGGAGCGGGGCGTCGACGGCTTCTTCGAGGCGTATGCTCGACTGCTGCGCACCGTGCTGCAGTATCGAGGGACGGTGATCGTCGGGGCCTTCGGCCTCCTGGCCGCGACTCTCGTCCTGATGTGGCCGATCATGCGCCGGGAGTTCTACCCGGACGTCGACGGCGGCGCCTTCGAGATGTACATGCGGGCCCCCAGCGGGCTGAGGATCGAGCGGACCGAGGAGAAGGTCGCCCAGCTTGAGGAGTTGCTCAAGGAAACGATCCCGCACCACGACCTGGAGCAGATCGTGTCCGAAATCGGCGTGAACGCGGACTGGTCGGCGGCCTACACTCCCAACGCCGGCCCCATGGACGCCGTGCTCAAGGTGCAGTTGGCGGAGCATCGCTCGAAATCGGCCCAGGAGTACGTCCACCTCGTCCGGAAGGCCGCATCCCGGGACGTGCGGTTCCAGGGCTGCGACTTCGGCTTCGACGCCGGCGGCCTGGTCCGGGGGGCGATGAACGAGGGGAAGTCCACCCCCATCAACATCCGGGTGACCGGCAAGAATCAGAAGACCGCCCGCGCGATCGCCGAGCAGATCCGGGCCCGCTGCGTGAAGATCGACGGCGTCGTGGACGCTCGCATCATCCAGCGGCTCGACTACCCCGAGTACGTCATTGACGTCGACCGCGCCAAGGCGGCCGACCTGGGGCTGACGCAGTCCGACGTGATGAAGAACGTGGTGGCGGCGTTCAACTCGTCGATCCAGTTCAACAAGCGGAACTTCTGGATCGACCCCGTCGGCGGCAACCAGTACTTCGTCGGCGTGCAGTATCCCGAAGGGGACATCAAGTCGATCGAGACCCTTCTGCACATCCCGATCACCAGCAAGGACCAGAAGAAGGCGATCCCCCTGAGCAACCTGATCTCGCTGCGCCGGACGACGGTCCCGACCGAGGTCACCCACGACAACATCCAGCCGACGATCGACCTGGCGATGGGCGTGTACGGCCGGGACCTCGGACACGTCTCCGACGACGTCACGGCGGTCCTCGAAGATTTCGGCGTCCCGCAGCCGGACGGTTCGTGGGCGCCCTTCGACCCGGACGGGAAATCCAGGTCTCCGTTGAAGGGGTCGAAGATCGTCCTGAGCGGGGAATACTCGCGAATGCAGGAGACCTTCAAGAACCTCGGCTTCGGACTGATCGGGGCCTCGATCCTGATCTACTTCCTGATGGTCGGCCTCGACAAGTCGTGGGTCGTGCCGCTGACCGTCATGCTGATCGTGCCGCTCTGTCTCATCGGCATCCTGCCGGCGCTCTACCTGTCGGGGACCGCGGTCAACGTGCAGTCGCTGTTGGGGTTCATCTTCGTGGTCGGGATCAAGGTGGCCAACACGGTCTTGATGACGGACTTCGCGCAGGAACTTCGGCACGCGGAGGGGCTCACGCCGACGGAGGCCATCCTCAAATCGGCGTCGATCCGCGTGAAGCCCGTCACCATGACCGCCGTCGCGGCCTTCTTCGCCCTGATCCCCGGCGCCCTCGCCCTGGAACGGGGGAGTGAAGCCAACGCCCCCCTGGCGCGGGCGATCCTCGGCGGCCTGGCGGCCGGCGAGCCGGCAACGCTCTTCGTGCTCCCCTGTCTGTATTCGCTGATGGTGCGCGACCGCCCGGGTGATCACCATGGGGAGAACGACGAGGATTTCGGCGAGGGGCCGTCGGGCGGCTTCGTCGAGACGGACGAGCGAGTCGAGGATTCGACCAACCATCCCGACAGAGAGGAGGTTTGACGCCGTGTCGAACGCTGTGAGATCCGTCGAGACGAAAGAAAAGCCGCCGATATCGACCCGGTCGGGCGGATGGTTCAGACGCATCACGGCCCTCGTCGCGATCGGCCTCGTGGGCCTCGCTGTCGCGTGGTGGGGGCTGGTGGGACGGCGGGCCGAGGCGCGCAAGACCATCGCGGACTCGAACGCCGAAACGAAGTCGGCCGAGCCGATCACCGTCCGAGTGGTCCGGCCTTCCCCCGGCGGGATCCGCCGAACCAGCGCGCAGATCGGCTCGGTGCAGCCGTTCCAGGAGGCCGACCTCTTCGCCAAGGTGTCCGGCTACCTGTCGAAACTGTACGTCGACTACGGCGACCACGTGAAGGCCGGCCAGATCCTTGCCGAGATCGACGACCCCGAGGACGTCGAGGAGGCGAACCGAACCGCCGCCGACGTCGCCCAGGCGGAGGCGGTCGTCGTACAGGCTCAGGCCCTGGTCGACTCGGCGCAAGCGGATCGATCGGCTTTCGCCACGGCCGTCGAACAGGCGGAGGCCGAGGTCGAGCGGTACGCCTCGATGCGCAATTACCACGAGAAGAAATACGCGCGTTACCGCGACCTTGTAGCCCGGCAGGCGATCCCCCAGCAGATCGCCGATGAGGAGGAGGAAGGATACGAGTCGGCGATGGCCTCAGAGACGGCTTCACGGAAGGCCGTGCTCAACGCCAAGGCTCAGCTTGAGGCCGCGGTCGCCCGCGTGAAGAAGGCCGAGGCCGACGTCGTCGTGGCCAGGGCCGCCGTCCAGGTCGCCAGGGCGAAGCACGCCCGGGCCCAGACGTTCGTCGCTTACATGAAGATCTCTTCCCCTTACGACGGCGTCGTTACCCGCCGCAACTATTTCCCCGGCGCCTTTATACGCTCGGCGGCCGAGGGAGGGACGATCCCCCTGCTCACGGTTGCGCGAATCGACAAGGTCCGCGTGGTCACCCAGATCCCCGATCGCGACGTCCCTTACGCCGACGTCGGCGACGAGGCCGACGTGACGCTCGACGCGATCCCCGGGCGCGTCTTCAAGGGGGCGGTCTCCCGCTTCGCCAACTCCGAGGATCCAACCAGCCGCACCATGTACACGGAGATCGACCTGCCCAACCCCGACCTCGAGCTGCGTCCCGGCATGTACGGCGTGGCCACTGTCATCCTCGATCAGTCGACCAAAACGTTCACGATCCCGGCGTCGGCCCTCGTCGGCGAGTCGCATGGGGGAAAGGGCGACGTCTTCGCGATCAAGGACGGCGTGGCGAAGAAGACCCGCGTCGAGATCGGCGCCGACGACGGCTTACGGATCGAAATCCTCTCGGGGATCACGTCCGACGATCAGGTCATCCTCGACGTCGGCTCGGTCGCGGATGGAACACCCGTCCAACCAGCCCCTGAACAGTCTCGTCCCGCGAAGGAGACGCCGAAACCGGTCCATCATGAATAAGCCCGGCGAGCGTCGAGGGCATTTGATGGACGCGGACGACGTCATCGGCCGATCGAATCCACGTGGGGGCGCGTCTACTCGCCGCCCTGCCGATCAGGGTTCGTGACGTGGGAGAAGCCATGCGCCTTGAGAATCGCCGCTTCGCGCCTGGCGTTGAGAGCCTGGAGGGGAAACAACTGCTCAGCGCTGGACTGAGGATGTCGCGGTCGACCGCCACGACATCCTCGGTCGACGCCTCCGCGTTCAGCGGAGAAAGCACCCTTGAAGCCCTTCAGGGGTTCGTCGCCGCCTATCCCAGCATCTCCGGCGGCCCCCGCTACAACCCGGTGTACGACCTGAATCACAACGGCCAGATCGGCCAGGACGATGGCCGTATCCTACTTCGGCTCCTGCCGCCCGTCGGCCCCAGGATTCCGCTGAACGTCCAGCTCAAGATCGCGCCCGAGGATCAAGCCCGGGGAGCACTCCCGCAAAACAGCGGCGGCGTCACGATCAGCCGTCAGCCGACCGTGATCGGCCGCACCCAGCCTGGAGCCCTGATCTTCTCGGGGACCGGTACGACCGACCTGAAACTCCGCGGTCCCGCCGCCGTCGCCGACGAAAACGGGTACTTCGAGTTCACGCCGACCATGACCGACGGCATCAACCAGTTCGACATTCAGGTCGTCGACCGCTATGGCCGTCAGGTGCTTCGAGCTTTCCCCATCTTCTGGACGAACTTCGCCCAGTACGAGGCCGCCCACCCGCGGATGACCTGAACCGCCGGCGCCTCGACGAACGACCCGGGCCCGTCATTGGACGGGCCCGGGTCGTTCGTCTTTCGTCCCCAGTCGTGAGTCGTCTAATGTCCGTGCCCGAGGCCTAGGCCGGGTCCGGTCAACTCGGCGAGCGGCGGGAGGGGCGGAGATGCGATCGGCGGGGCCGTGGAAGGCTCCGCCGAGCCCGCGATCAGCGGCGGGGGCGAGCCCAACGAGACGAACAGCCGGAACTCAGCCTGGTTGTAGTCCGCCACCGCGCGGATGCGGGCGATCTGAGCCCCGTTGAGCAGTTGGAGGCTGTTCACGACCTCAAGCGGCCGGCCCACCGTGCTTCGGATGCGGTCCACGTCCTCGCGAAAACCCGCGCGGGCGCTCTCCAGCTCGAGGGCGGTGACGTCGAGCCTACGCCGCGAGGCGTTCACGGATGCGTAGGCCGATGCGACCTCGGCCCGGACCTGGGCAATCGCCCTCTGTCGTTCGCCCTCGGCCTGGCCCAATTCGCCCGCCCGTCTCCGGATTAAAGCGAGGTTGCCGCCGCCGAGGTTGCTGAGCGTCCAGAAGAGGCCGACGTCCAGATCGGTGCGGCTGCCGACGTTCGCGACCTGCGTGCCGAACAGGTTGCTGCCGCCGCCGAAGGCTCCGCCGCTGAAGCCGACCAGGATTGTCGGCAGCGCAGGGCGGAACTTCTCCTGATCCACACGATAGCCCGCCGCATCGACGGCGGCAGATCGAGCGCGGACCTCGGGGCGATAGGTCAGACCCGTCCGCAGGAGTTCAGGCAGCGGAATCGCCGGGTCGACGATCGTCGTCGTCTCGTCGGTAGGAGCGATCAGCCGAAGCTGGACGGCCTGATCGAGGTGAAGCCGACGCGCGAGCCGAACCCCGGCGACGGCGACCTCCTCCTCGGCCTTGCGCACCTCGACGCCAATCAGCCTGAGCTCGGTCGCGGCCCGCATTGCGTCGGCCTCGCGTCCTTCTCCGGCGTCGGCGTAGGCGCGAGTCAGGCGGGCGACTTCCCCACCCTTCTCAGCCATCTCCCGACGGGCGCCCAGGAAGCCCTCGGTGGCCATCAGTTCGAAGTAGAGTTGCGAGACGTCCATGAGGACGCTGTTGGCCGTGGCCGTGGCGTCGAACTTGGCCCGGTCGACCTCCTGACGCGCGGCGAGCGGCTCGAAGATCGCATCGGTCAAGGGGCTGATGATGCACACGGCCGGGATCTCGACCGTCCCCGCCGCGACGACGTCCGCACCGCCGCCGAAGTAAAGCGAGCGTTCTCTCAGGGCCAGGATTCGACCGGACGAACGCTGGAGATTCCCCAGATGGTCGTGGTAGTTGGCGCCCAGGTTGAGCGAGGGGAGTAGAAGAACCCGCGCTCCCTGGAGAACGGCGACCGCCTCTCCCACGCGCTGGCGGGCCTCGGCGATCTGCGGGTTCTCGACCTCAGCCAGGCGCAGGGCCGACGACAGATCGACGGCGTACTCCTGGGGTTTCGCCGGGATCGACGCCCCCTCGAACTCCGAGACCTCAGCCGCCGCGTCCGCCGATGCGGCGACGACCGACTCGTCCCGTCCCTTCGACTTCCAGGTCAGCGTCATGCACCCGGGAAGCAGCGGAGCCGCCAGGACCGAGGCCAACGCCAACCGGCGGCTGCGCGACCACGCCCCACGTCGGCGTCGCGATCGCTTCGTCTGTCCCGGCTCCGCCGGACTCGATAGCTCCATCGTTCCCCCAGTCGCAACGAGACCGCGATTCATCGTCCAGCCGGAGCGGCTTCGGCTGGAGGCTGTGCCGCAGCGCCGAGGTTTCCGCGATTGGTCGGTCCGACGCCGTCCACCGGGGCGGGACGGGCCAGGGTATCGGCCGGAGGCTGACCCAGGGCGACGTACAGTTCGAACTGCGCCCGGTCGTAATCGATGATTGCGTCCAGATAGGCGTTACGAGCCCGGGCCAGCAGCCGCAGGCTGTCGACGGTCTCGATGGCCGGAGCCACCGTGTTCTCGATCCGCAGCAGGTCCTCGGCGAATCCTTTGATTCCGCTCTCGACGGCTCGCTCGGACGTCTCGATGCGGGCGTAACGCGCGTGAGTTTTGGCGTAGGCCTCGGCCACCTCGGCGCGGACCTGGTCGAGGACGAAGATTTCCCGATACTTCGCGACCCCCAGCCTGGCCTTGGCCACGTTGATCAAGGACGCGTTTCCAACCCCTAGATTCTGAAGAGTCCAGAAGCCGACGACGTCCAGGTCCTGACGACCTCCGAATCCGCCGACGACCGGACGCACGAGATTGCTGCCACCGCCGAAACCGCCCGCGCTATAGCCGATCAAGACGGTCGGCGAGAACGGCAACGCCCGAGCACCGTCCAGAACCATCAGGGCCTCCTGGATCGACGCCCGCCACTCTTTCAATTCCGGCCGCTGGAGCAGCCCCAGAGCGATCAGCTCAGCGACAGGCGTTGGGTCGGGGACGATCGGGTGCGGAACGACGAAGGCGTCGGTCGGGTGGAGGCGCACCGAAGGGTCGATGTTCAGCACGAAGCAGAGCTGCGCCGAGGCCACGAGCACCGCCTCCTCGGCCTGCTGGATATCGTACTCGCGGGCCTGCAATTCGGTCAGGGCCCGGTGAGCGTCTGCGGCGCGGCCCTGGCCGGCGTTCGCGTAGGATGCGGTCAACTCAGCGACGCGCTTCGCCTCGTCGCGGACCTGCAGCGCGATGGACCGACGGCCCTCCGCTCGCAACAGTTCCGAATAGGCCAGCGTCGTCTGCAGAAACGCCTGATTGCGAACCGCCCAGGCCTCGAACCCCCGGGCGGCCTGGAACTGACGCGCCGCCAGATACCCGTAAACGGCGACCGCGGCGTTCCCCTCCAGAACGAGTCCCGGGATGCTCACGGTCCCCGCCGCCACCGCCCCGCTTCCCGCCCCCACGTACATCGCTGACCGGTTCACCGACAGGATGTTGCCGTTGGACTGCTGCAAATTGCCTGTGTGTAAGTCGTAGTTGCCGCCGAGGTTGAGCGAGGGAAGGAACTGGGCCGCGGCAAGTTGCCTTAGAGCCGTCGCCTCCACGACCCGTTGCCGCGCGATCAGAAGCTGGGGATTCTGGGCCCCTGCCAGACGCAGCGCCGTGTTCAGGTCGATCGGACGGACGTCGGGAGCCAGGAGAGTCGCTGGCGAGGACGGCGTCGTGATCGCGTCGACGACGCCTGGGGCCCGTCCGACCCCCATCCCGTCGCGAGGGAAGACCTCTGGAACTCGGTCGACTTCATCGACGGTCGAAGGTCTAGGAATAGGGATGGGCGTCTGCGCCCCGGCCCGTGGAGGCCGTCCGGCGTGGCAGAGCAACGCCGCGATCAAGACGATCGCGGTCCGTGCGTGAGCGACCATTTGCAGCCTCCATGCGACGATTGCGCCGGCTCTCCCTACCAGGGTCGGTACAGCTTTCCCCGTCGCCCAGCTTGGAACGCCGTTCGACCTTGAGGAAAGCTACGTTGATCCAGACCCGTTTGGGGTGCAGGTGATGCTCGCGAGTCGTCGAACCGGAGAAATTGCAACAACCAACGAGCAACAGCCGACGACGCTCCGTCGCCGATTCCGCCAGGAAGCCCAACCGTGGGGAAGGCTCTCCTTCGCCGCCCGTTCCGAGCGGATCATCACCGGATCAACCGGCGCGATCCAGTCTTACTCATCGACCACCGTCGCTGTTGAATTAACCCGCTTTTACGAAACCCTCGTCTCAGACCGGCCAACCCCCACTGAATGATCGGCGGATTCGAGCGAGGAGACGCGATCGACGGACGTGGAAGTTGATCAAGCCGGCGGCCGTCGAACGGCCGCCGGCTTGATGAAAGTGCCGTCTCAGCAAGACTTGTGGATAGACTCCGGCTCGGGCAGGTCAGGAACTCCGCGAAATCCAGGTCTCGGCGATCCGCCGGAGGTCCGGGTCCGGCTCGCCGTTCTGGTCGGAGAAGTAATGGCGTTCGAGCTGACTGATCGACCGGCCCAGTTCGCTGAACTGCGGCGCGGGTAGCCCGTTGTGGCGCTGGATCTCGTGGAGAAGGCCCAGGACCGAAAAGGGTGTGATCGGATCGGGCAGGGTGAAACGCGCCTCCTTGACGCTCCTGGGACGATTACGGAGGTAGGCGAGGAGTCCGCCGAGGGCCGCAAGCCCTGCGACGAGACCGCCGACAACCCACCAGAGCCAGCCGCGGGCGGCTTCGCCGTATCGCGATTCGAGAGCGACGACGGGCTCGACCTTGGCTAGATCGGCGTCGACGTACCGCTGGTAGACGAGGTTCGCGCCGTCAACCTTGGACGTGGGGAAGTGGAACGAGGACGCACGCTCGCCCTGGTCGGCGGAGCCCTGATACTTCACCAGCCACGTGCGCTCGGAATCGACGACGTTCTCCGGGCTGTCGGGATCGAATCGGGAGACGGCGAGCCCCTGGTCCTCGACGTCGGCGAGCTTGAAGCCTTCGGCCTTCAGGTCGAGCAGATTGTCGATCTCGGGGACCAGGCCGTGGGCCGTCGCCTTGACCTCGACGATCAACTTACCGTCGTCCGCCTGGCGCTCGTCCAGCGTCTGGGTGAGTTCGACATGCGTGAAGGGGCGAGCCGACGGAGCGTCAGTCGAAGCGTCGAGCGGCAGCGGCGGGGACTCCACGGGGAGGATGACATAGCCCGAGGTATCCATGAAGTCGAGGTCCAGCCGCAAGGGAGCGAGCTTGTCCACCTTGGGCCCTCGCGCCTTGAGCAACAGATAGGCGTATGGGGTGACGCGCCAGCCGTAGTCGTTCGTCGCCCGCGAGTTGACCTTCTCATCCTGGAACGTCACGGAGACGATTTCGAACTGGTCGTTGAGGGCCTGTTTGACGACCTCCTGGAACTTGTCCCGATAGTTCACCAGCGGTCGGCCGTAGTTGTAGTACATGAGGCCGCCGGAATTCTGGTTCTGGAGGTAGCGGCCGAAGCCGCCGGACTCGCGCTCGATCTCCTTCGTGTGGAGTAGGTTCACGAACACGCCGAACGGCTTGCCGTGGCCGACCGTATCCGGGCCGTCGATCTGGGAGACGAGTTTGATCTCCGTGACCAGGTCGCGGTAATACTCGTAGACCTTCTTGGCCTCATGCGCCTGGGGATGATCGCCGACGATCTCCAGCCCGTACTTGAGGTAGCGGACCTTCACCGACGGCTTCACGTTGTTGAGCTGGGTGAAGAGCGTGTTGGCGAACTTGCTCAGGTGGCGTTCCCCCTCCTCACCCTTCAGGCTCGCGAGCGACTGCTTGATGAGCGGCGGCTGCTTGGGGTCGGGGAGCGACTCGTCGGTGATCGCGCCGACGTCGCAGGCTCCGAGCGCGGCGAGGAACCAAACGTCGAACGGCTGGGTCGATTGCTCATCCTGCGGCAGTCCCGGCGCAGCGGCCAGATAGAGGTCGGCGGCCTTCTTGAAACCGGCCATCGCTTCTTGCCGTCGAGGCGCGTATTCGGGGCTGTGCTCCAACTCCTGGCGATAGTTGTTTTCGTCGTGGAGGAGGGCTGCCTTGGCTAGCACGAGAGCCCAGTGGTCGGCGTGTTTCGCGAGTCCCTGGTCGACGACGCTCCGCGCGACCTCGTAGCCGCGGAGGACCTCCGCGCGGATGTCTTTCTCCTTCCGCTTGGTCTTCTGTTGCTGCTGTTGCTCGGGCTGGCGCCAGACGCTGACGAGATTCGCCCGCATCTGCTGAATCAAGCTGGCGAGGGTCGTCGGCTTGAGGGCGTCGAACGAGCCGAAGACTCGATTGATGGCGTCGAGCCGGTAAACCTCGGCCGGGCTGTGGCAGGCGGTGAACGCCTTGGTCAGCAAGCTCTCATCAAGGTCGCCGATGGGGAGTTGCCGGAGCCGCTTGATCCAGTCCGACAGCTCAACGAGGTTTCGCTCCTGCTTGGAACGGGTCAGCGGGATGCCCTCGGCGCGGGACTCGAAGCCGTAGACGTAGAAGAATCGGCTGCGTTGGAGTTGCTGAGAGTTCGGGTCGTGGTTCTTGGTCCAGGTTCGGACGAACTCCTCGGCTAGCTCCTTGGCCTGGCGGGGGTTCGTGGTCGCAAGCCTCTCAATGAAAGGGAACGCCGTCTCCTCCTCGTCCACTTTCAGATAGAGTTGGGCGAGGACGGTCGCGAACTTGGGCTTGATCCCGTCGTCGAGCGATTCCAGCCAGGCGTCGCCAGGGCGATTCTTGAGGACGTCGCCGGTGGTCAGGGCCTTGGGCATGTTCCCCTGGCGCTGCATCATCATCTCGGGCGACATCTCGCTCATCATGTTGCTGTAGTAGACGTTGCCGAAGGAGTCGTACTGCATCCGCGGCCCCAGGCTCCTCGTGAGGTCGAAGCGCCGGGAGAAGTCGGCCTCCTTCAGCCAGGCCTCGGCCAGCAGGGCGAGGCTGTTCCGCCAGGCCTTGGCCCGCTCCGGAGCTTTGGCCAGCAGGGTGTCGACGGCCAGCTTTTGCAGCTCCAGCGACTTGAGACGGTAGTCCGTATCGAACCCGTGGGTTTGCAGCCCCTGCGAGGACGCCGCTCCGATGGCCGCGATGATCTCCATCCCGCGCTCGGGGCGTTCGCCGAAGCTCGTCTCCAGCCAAGTCCTGCCCAGTTCGTCGCGGATCTTGGGGGTCAGTTCGACGGCCCGGCGTACGGCCTCTTCCTTCTGCTCGCGGTCGACGGTTCCGGCCGCCAGGGCGGCCTGGGTGGCGTTCCAGGCCTGCTCCAACTGCTGGGCTTTCTTGTCGCGAGCGTTCAGAGCCAGGTAGTGGCGGGCCAACAGATTGAGAGCCTCGCGATCGTTGGAGGCGACGGCCTTGTCGAACGGCGGCAGGAACGCCCCGGCTTCCAACGGATTCCCCGCGGCGAACAGGACGAGGGCGGCCTGACGCTCGGTCAAGGCGGCGTCCTTCTCGGGCTTCTTCACTTCCTCGCGAACCCTGGCGACGAAGTCCTCTACCACGTTCCCCTGCTCGATCGCCTGACGGAGGATCTGGCCGAGTGGGGCGATCCGCTCCTTCTCCAGGCGAGTCGGCGAGACTCGCGCGAGGGCCAGGACGTCCTCGTTCGAGAAGACGTTCTTCTCCATAGTGAATTGCTGGGGAGGGGGCATGGCGACCTGCACCCCGTTCATGTACTGGATCTGCCCCTGCATCATCGAGGAGTTGTTCGGGCCCGAGGAGAGCGACTGAAGCAACTGGCCGTAAGCAGCCTTGCCGATCTCGGCGTCGAGCTTCTGGAGGTCCGCCTTGACGGCCGGCCAGTCGCCGAGCGTCACGTCGAGTTGGAGGGCCTTCAGGTCGCGATCGAACGTATCGGTCGTCCCAGCGGCGGCCGTCGGCGAGGGCGTCGGCGTCTCAGTTACGGGCGTTGCGATGGGGGCGCCGGCCGCCTGGAGCCTCCGGATCGTGGCAGCGGAAACTCCGGGAGGGATCGAGGAGTTGGACGACGTCGCGCTCGTCCCCTCCTTCAACGCAACCTCGCGGGGGGTAGACCACGCCTTGAGCATCGCCGAAGGTCGACGGTCGAAGGTGAGCTGCTGAACCTTCTGGAGTTGCTGCTGCTTCTTGGCCTCGGCGGCGGCCTTCGCGGCGGCGGCCTCGGGGGAAAGAGGCGCGAAAACGTCGGAAGGGAGTTCGCCCTCGCGAACGCGTTCCGCAACCCGGGCCGGAGTCGCGCCGGCGACCACGCCCGCAGGCGTTTGGCCCGGCGTCGTGACGACGGCGGCCGGGCTCGTCGGGGCGACGCTTCCGGAGATGACGGCCGAGCCCACCGACACCGCCCCTTTCCCAATGATGACCGTCGTGGTGGGCGGAGGCGGAGCCGTGGGGGTCTGGGCGGAGGCCGAGACCAGTGCGACGATCAGGGAGGTCGCGACCCCAAGCAGGGCCGTCGTCCGGCGGAAGCGACTCATGGCGATGAACCTCGGATGATGGCGACGGCGACAGCGTCCCCGATCGCGCCCCCGAACAGGGGGGCGAAGCATCGTAAACAGGATCGATCTGCAAGGCTCCGGCAAGGCCGACGCGGGGCTAGTTCAGCCCCGCGTCGAACGAACCGGCGGATCAGGAGCCGGAGTTGTCCGGCGGGGGGCCGGAGCTGGCCCCGCGAGCATCCTTGGGAGGCTTCTGGCCGTTGGGCTTCTTCCCCGGCTTCTTCCCCGGCTTGTTGCACTGGCCGCTCTTGCAATTCTTGCACTGAGAGGGGAGGTCCAGGCCCTGGAGTTCATCCAGATCGAGCCGGGCCAGGCGGATCGTGCTCTCCAGATCCTCACGAAGTTCCTTGGCCCTGGCCTGGTCGCCGCAAGCCTCGGCCTGCTCGGCGAGCAGGCGGTAGGTCTGGCGGGCGCCGTCGATCTCGGGCTCCCATTCGGCGTTCGGAAGCCCTTCCAGCCGCATCAGCCAGGTCATGTAGTACTGGGAGTTCGCCAAAGCCTCGCGAGCGTCGTCGACCAGCTCGGGGTCGGCCGACTTGTCGTCCTCGAGCTGGTCCACCAACTCCGTGAGGTCAGCGTAGGCCTCGGGGAGTTTGCGGTCCTGCATCCGGACCTTGGCCCGCTGGAGCTTGATCCGGCGGGCGTCGTCGAGCCGGCCTTCGGGAAGCTGCGACAGTGCGGAATCGTACTTGGCGATCGCCGCCGCCCAATCTTCCTCGGCGGCCAGTCGGTCCGCCGCCTGGAGGGTCTTTCCAACATCGTCGAGCCGGAGCTTCTCCTGCCCCGGACCGTAGTGGTAGGCCCCGAAGGCCACCGGCACCATCAACCAGCCGAGAAGTACCAGGATTCGCATCTCATCCCCTTTGCAATAAGAACGGATCCGGCCCGTCGCATTCGGCGTTCGCCGAGCTCACTTCTTGAATGTAGCGATTTCTTCCAATTCTCGGTATTTCGAAATCGGCCTTCGGGGCTCGGCCAGCCGCTCGCGGATCCTGGCGAGCGGCACGCCTGGCCGCCAGCGAGTCCCGTAATAGTGCAACAGCATCGGCAAGAAGGCCAACGCCAGGCCACCGATCGTGCAGGCGATCAGGGCGTACTCGCGGCGCGTGAGCTGCTCAAACGCCGACTTCCGAGGAATCACGGTCAGCGTCGAGAGGAGCGTCGAACCGACATGCTTCTGATTGCCGTCGTGGTACGTCCCCCCCAGGCGAGTCGCGATCTGCCGGAGCGTGCCGGAATCCTGACGCGACATCCGGCCGTCGATGAACGATCCCGTGCGCGGGTCGCCCACGCCGATGATCAGGACGTCGGCGATTGACGCCGGCAGCTTGGGCATCCCCGTGGCGGGAACGGTGTCGCCGTCGGAGAACATGACCAGCAGGGTGCTCCTGGGCTGCCACGGCTGGGCGATCTTGACGGCCTCCTCGAGTCCGGAGAAGAGGTCGGTCTGGCCGGCCGGGAACGCGTACTGGAGCGGAAGGTCGCCGAAAATGTTGCGCACGACCTCCAGGTCTTTCGTGTCGACCACCACGGGCTTCGACCCGTTGTAGCAGGCCACGACCGAAAGGAGGTACATCTCGACGGGGATCCGCTGGAGCATGGACTCCATCACCCCCGCCGCCCGCTGCATTCGACTCTGGTCGGCGTTGGGGCCGGCGTCCCGCAGCCGCATGCTGGGGGAAACGTCCAGCACCACGACGACGTGCCGGCGCTGGGAGTCGGGAAGAGCTTCGGCCGCATGCATCTTCGGCGGCAGGACCAACAGCGTTCCCAGCCCCCACGTCAGCGCTGAGACGGCGGCGATCCGGATCAGCGGGGCGAACCGCGCCCAGGGGGACGGGCGACCAGTCGGGCCGAAGGCGAGCGTGGCGATCCGACGAACCCGGCGCGCGTGGAGGATCTCGGCCATCGCAACGAGCATCGCCGCGCCCAGCATCGCCGTTTCGACCAGGCCGAAGGTCACCATGGGTTGTACCTCAGCCCGAAAAGCGTGAGGCCCGTGAGTCCCAGAAGCGAAAGCCCGGCCAGGCAGACGGGCCGGAAATCGTCCAGCACCTCCGGAGCCGTCTTCTCCAGCCGGGTCGCCTGCATCGAGTCGATCCGCTTGAAGACGGACTCGAGCGAGCCGGGGTCGCCGACCGGGAAAACCTCACCGCCGGTGATACTCGTGATGTTGATGATCTCGGCGGGCGGATCGCCCTCGGAGATGTGGATCTCGAAGACGGCGATGTTGTTCCGCTTGAGGTCCTGGGCGATCGTCTCGTCGTTGCCGTTGGAGAGGTCGAAGCTGTCGCCGTCGGTGACCAGGATGATCATTCGGTCCCCCTCAGGCCGCTCGACTAGGACGTTTTTGCAGGCCATCAGGGCCTGACCGATCATCGTCCCCCCCATCCAGGGTGGGACGTTTTCCGGCTTCATGAACGGCGGAGCGCACCGAATGGCCGAGGCGTCGCTGGTCAGGGGCGTCCAGTGGAGAACGTTGTTGCCGAAGAAGGTCAGGCCGAAGGCGTCGCCCTTGCGGATGTCCAGGAATTCGTCGATCGCCTTCATCGAGGCGTCGTAACGACTTCCCTCGCCGAACGGGGCGGTCATGCTGCCGGAAACGTCGACGCAGAACTCGATGTTCGTCAGCGCCCGGCGGCTCCGAGGCGCGCTGAGTTGCTGCGGCCCCGCCAGGATGACGATCACCGCGGCCAGGACGAGCGCCGGCAGCGATTCCGCCAGGCCGATCAGGAACGCCCATCCCCGTGCGGCGTTGGGCCGACCGTGGTCGAACGGCAGGGCCACTCGTCCGTCCGATCGCTTCCAGGTCCACACCAGGAGAGCCAACGGCACGACCAGCAGCAGCAGGACGAACGGGTAGGCGAAGCTCACGACGTTCCCCCCGCAACAACCTGCGCTGGCTCACCCTCATGAGCGGGGATCGTTTCATCGGCGTTGAGGTAGGGACGCAGGAGCGCGGCCAGTTCCTCGCCGCGCGCCTTGGGATCGAAGTCGGGCCGATGCAGCCAGTCTTCCAGGCCGCGAAGGAGCGGGCCGGCCTCGGGGTTCGCTCGCATCGCGGCGAGCGCGACGGCCGGCCGTTCCCCCTGCAGACCCAGTCGATCACGCCAGTAGCCGATGAGAAGTCTTTCCAACTCCGCCCTGCCGGAATCGTCGAGTGTGCCGTCGATGGCCGCGCCCACGAGAGGCTTCAGACGCTCGCCGAGGGTGATCGGCCGTGCGGCCTCGACCCGACGCGAGGCGGCGGTGCGTCGGCCCCGCATCAGGATGTACGTCAGCCCGGCAAGCCAGAGCGACGCCCCCACGGCGATCAGGAAGCGATACCCTCCCATCGGGGGCGACGGTTCGAGTTGAAGCGAGTGCGGCTGGATCTGCCCCGCCGCAAGCGTGGGCGTGACCCGAACCGCAATCGCTGGAACCTCGCCCAGTTCCGAGCCGTCCTTGCGCCGGAGATACTTCCGCAGGTCGTACTCGCCCGGTTCGAGGGCGTAATAGACGAGGTTGTATCGAAACGCCGAGCCGTGCGGGAAAGCGTCGACGATCCGCAGGATGAGCGGCTCGCGGCGGTCCTCGATCGGCTTCACCTCCAACTCCGTCCCCGGAATCACGAGCTGGTCGATCCGAGCGGGCATGCCCACGGTGGAGTTGGTCGAGGCCGCGGGCGACTCGGCTCGCGACGAGCCGAACGCTGCGAACAGGGCGACGGCGATCGTTGTCGAGCGGTGAATCATGATCATCGGGCCCCCCGTCCCAGGAGGTCCCGCATCCGGAAGAACTGGCGGAGCCGGGAGACGTAGGGCTTGTCGACGTCGATCAGCAGGTGATCGATCCCCCGCTTCTTGAATCCCTCCTCAACAGCCTGCTGGTCGAGCCACCGGGCCCTGCGTCGAACGAGCACGGGAGCCCCGGTCTCAGCCTCGCGGCCTCGGACGAAGCCGACGCCTCGCAGGCTCTCCTCGGCCGGGTCTCGCAACTGCAGGACGGCGAGGTCGTGCTGCTGAGCGAGCCGGCGGAGCGAGGGGACGGCCTTGGGGTCGTGAAGGTCGCTGAGGACGATCACGAGCACCCGGTGCGTCAGGCTGGGCGTCAGTTCGGCCAGCCGAGAACCCAGCGAAGTGGGCTCGTCGCGGCGGTAGCTCCGCAGCTTGTGCAGCCACTGCATGACCTGGTCCTTCGACATTGTCGGCGTGACGTGCAAATTGCGCCCGCCGACTCCGAGGACACCGACCGGGCTGATACGCTCCAGGCAGGCGAGAGCCAGGCCCCCCGCGATGAAGAGGGCCGTCTCATACTTGGTCGGATGGTGCGAGCCCACGGTCATCGAAGCTGAGGTGTCGATCAGGAGGTAGGCGGGCATCCGCTTGGGAGCCTCGTACTCCTTGACATGGACCCTCCGCGTCCGGGCGGTGACCCGCCAGTCGATCAGTTTGATCGGGTCGCCGTACTGGTAGGGCCGCGACTGGACGTAGTCGACCCCCGATCCCAGAAAGGGGGAACGATCCGCGCCGTAGCTCAGGCTGTCGGCGAGCCGTTTCACGGCGATCAGGAATTGCCGCGAGTCCAGGACGTCGTGGCTTTCGATCCGGCTTTCCACGCGAGGTCGCCCCTTTCCAACGGTCGTTAGTGCGCGTGGCCGTTAGCGAGAGCCGCCTCGGGGGCCGCCGCCCGTCCCCCGAGGGGGCCCAGGATTTCGCGGAGGACGTCGGGCCCGGTCAGCCCTTCGGCAAGGGCCTCGTAACTCAGCCGGATGCGGTGCAGGAGAACGTCCTCCGCCAGGGCGAAAAGGTCCTCGGGGATCACATAGTGGCGGCCGTGGATCAGGGCCCGCGCACGGGCTCCCTTCACCAGGGCGATGCCGGCTCGGGGGCTGGCGCCGAGTTCCAGGGCCGGGTGCGTCCGCGTCCGCTTGACCACCTCAACAACGTGATCCGTGAACGTGTCGCTGACGTAGACCTTGTGGACGGCCTCCATCACCCGGACCAGGGCCTCTGTCGTCGCGACCGGCCCCCCATCCAGCACGTCGAACTCGGTGCGAGCCACGGCCCCGCGATCCTCCCGGCGCACGCCCAGAGCGATGTTTCGCTTGAGGACTTCCTTCTCCTCCTCGGGCGTCGGATAGTCCAGGCGGTGGCAGAGCATGAAGCGGTCGAGCTGCGCCTCGGGGAGTTCGAACGTCCCGCTCTGCTCGATTGGGTTCTGAGTCGCGATAACCAGGAAGGGCGTCGGCAGGCGGAAGGTCTCATTGCCGATGGTCACCTTCCGCTCCTGCATGGCCTCCAGCAAGGCGCTCTGGACCTTCGGCGCGGCGCGGTTGATCTCGTCCGCGAGGAGAAGGTTGGTGAAGATCGGCCCCTTGTGGATGCGGAAATCGTTGGTCCGCTGGTCGAGGATCTCGGAGCCGACGATGTCGGAGGGGAGCAGGTCGACGGTGAACTGGATTCGGGCGAAGTGGAGGTCGATCGTCCGGGAAAGGGTTGAGACCAGCAGCGTCTTCGCGAGCCCCGGCACGCCCTGCAGCAGCAGATGGCCGCCAGTGAAGAGCGAGATCAACAGCCGCTCGACCACGACGTCCTGCCCGACGACGACCGTCCCCACGCGCTGGCGCACGTCCCTGATGAAATTCAGGCATTCAGAATCGATCGAGGCATCATCGCCCTGTTCAGACGGCGCGGGAGCTTCTGGATTCATGATTCAGTCCGCAAGACACAGCGAATCCTCCAACGACGCCGAAAAACGGGCCGGCGACGCCGAGGTTGAATCGACGCTTTCAAGACTTCAAGGAACGCGACTTCAGTTGTTGCAAGACGATCTCGTCCACCCTCAACGGCGACCTCCTTGAGATCGCTCGAACCGCAGAACAAGGACTGACTCCCGACGGACCGTCATGCCTTCTTGATGTCTTTTCGATCGCTCCCAGGTTGCAAACGCTCCGACGCTCTCAGGGCGTCCGGAGGGTCCCCACCCCGAACTCCGACAATCATCGGAGCGGCCCGTCGCCGCCGCAAGTGAAAAAATCCGAAACATTGCGGACTTGGAGACTGGACCCACGCCTTGAATCTTCCTCACAGACGAGTTTCTCGATCTCCTCCGATCCAGGCGACTCGAGGCGAGCGATATTACGCCGGACTTTTCCAGTCGGCTGTCGATTTCGGACTCGTCGGGGCGGACGAGCGTCCCCTGGTGCGATCAGCACCTCGACCGCAGGGCGGTTCATGGCTTGCTGGATGTTCGCCAGCATCCGGATCATGACCCGGCCGCCGTGTTGGAACTTGCCGAAGATCGGAAGCTTCTCTTCTTGAGCATCCCTCGGACCGGAACCCGCTTCAGGCGTTCATCGTCGACCGATTCGGTTTTCTCTCGAAGGCGTCGGGATGACCCTTATGTTCTGCGTCGGGCGGCCTCATCTCGCGAATGGTTGGGAAGCTCTTGGCGTCGTTGAAGAGATCCAGGATGTTCACGATGAAGCAGAGGTTCGTTGATCTGATCTTGGCGGCGGTCAAGGTCGTCCGAGACCCCTGAGGCTATCAATCGGAACGCCTACCCCCTGTCACTCTGGAATCCATCTTGAGCCCCGTCTTCCTCATCGACGAAGTCGAACCCATACCGCTGGTTCGGGAAGACGTTCTCCTGGGTGATAACCGAGGTGTTCGACTGCGAAGATCATCGCGAGCCCAGATCAGGCTGACGTTTCGTGAATCACAGCGCGCTTTCGAGTAAACGAGTCGAGACAAAAGACTAAGGCCTCTCAGGGTGTTCGATGTGCTTAGTATTGTTATGCGTGGCGTTTATTTGCGTGTTGCGGAACAGTACGGATTTTTTCTTGACAGATCGTTGTGGTGCACGCGATCATGTCCATTCGTGATCGAACATCCTCACATGAAATCGTACGCACATTCATTCGGTAGTTTGTATTGCCTGACTCAGAGTACCCATGAGCCCTAAGCGATACTCCGATTTTCGACTCGCATGCCACGTGAACACCGTCTCACGCCTTAGTGGCTCGAACGGCTTGCCGCATCGATGCTTCTCTCCCCACAATCGGCAAGAGTGAGTCGACGCGCAGCATCTAGAAACCCAACGGCGTCTCGACAGCCGTTTCAACAAGCTGACCCTCCCCGACGACCTCGAACGGTCGACGCCCCTCCTCTCCCTGCCGTCGCCTACAGCTGCCTCTCTTTGGATTACTGAGACCTTGACTGCGCTGATGCGGTCGAGGCCCGCCTCATCACTCGATCGAGGATCCAGATGTATACATGTGAGCAACAAAGCGATTTTGCAGTTGCTTCGGAGGCTTCTAGAGACGAGCTTCGGCAAGTCCGGATTTACGACGGGTCAAAGCGGGTTATGGACGTTGCCGTGGCCGCGACGGCCCTCTTCGCCTTGTGGCCCTTGCTGATCGCTCTAGCCGGTCTCGTCAGGTTGACCAGCCCCGGACCGATCCTATTCCGTCAGCGAAGGTTGGGACTTGGGGGCGAGGTTTTTTGGTGCTACAAGTTTCGGACGATGTCGGCCGACGCCGAGCACCGACTGCGATCCGACGCAGAACTTCGGTCTCGATTCCAGGGCTCCTTCAAGCTGGAGCGTGATCCGCGGCTGACCCGATTCGGACGATTCCTCCGGAAGACGAGCCTCGACGAACTTCCTCAACTCTTCCAGGTGTTGACGGGGCACATGAGTCTGATCGGCCCGAGGCCGATCGTGCCTGAGGAACTCGCGAAGTACGGCGAGCATGGAGAGAAGCTGCTGACCGTCAAGCCCGGCTTGGGAGGGTACTGGCAGGCCAATCGCACGGGCGCAACCACCTACGAGGAGCGGGTTCGGATGGATCTTCGATACATCGACGAACGCTCGCTGCTGCTTGACGTTTGGCTCATCCTTCAGACCTTCGGAAACGCCGTTGCGCGTCGCGGAGCCTGTTGATCCTGTCAACTTCGAGTCCCCGAAACTGCGAGGCTCCAGACATGACGTGCGCATACAACGGTAAAGACATAAAGATTTTAGTAATCACGCATTTGCTACTGCCTGATTCGTGCGGCGGGGCGCCGATTTTCACGGACCTTTGCCACGGCCTGGCCGAGCGTCGGATGGAGGTGACGGTTCGTTGCGCCTACCCTTACTACCCCGAGTGGACCGACAAAAGCGGTTCCAACGGCCTTCGGATTGAGCGGGAGAGCGTGGGCGCTCTCCAAGTCGAGCGGCACGGCATGTTCATCCCAAGCCGGCCGCAATCGATCGTCCAGCGAATAATGTATGAATTGTCCTTCGCGGCCTCGCTGAGCCGTTCATTGTTCCGCGGCGGCAAGTACGACGCCGTCGTCGTCTTCTGCCCGCTGGCGGGCAGCGTCGCTTATGCCGCGTTGCACAAACTGGTCCATGGAACGCCCGTCCTCCTGAACGTCCAGGATTTGCCGGCGGATGCCGCAGCTGCCGGAGGGGTCGCGAAAAGCCGAGTCGTTCGCGGTCTACTCCGGTTCGCCCAGCGAATCCTGTTCAACCGCGCCGACGCCTGGCGCACGATCTCGCCGGTGATGCTGGAGCAGCTCAGTGGTCTGAGCCGACGTCGACAGCCGCTTTACCTGATCCCAGACTGGCTCCATCCGACGATGGCCGAAACGATCCGCTGCCTCCCGCCCAAGTCCGCGGGGTCCACCGGGCGACCGCTTAGGCTCTTCTATTCAGGGAATATCGGAGGCAAGCAGGGGCTCTTGGATTTCTGCAAGATCCTCCAGCAGTGTGACGCCGACTTCGAATTTCGGATCAACGGGTGCGGCGGCGCTGCCGCCCAGGTCCACGAGTGGGTCGCCTCGACGCAGGATCCCCGCTTCGAGTTCGGGCCGCTCGTGGACGAGCCGGGCTTCGTCCGCAATCTCCACGAGGCCGACCTGTTCGTGATCACCGAGAAGCCCGACAAGCGCGCCTCCTTCTTCCCGAGCAAATCGATCCCGGCCATGTCGTCTGGGACGCCGATCCTCGCCGTCTGCAGCCCAGACAGCCCATTGGGAATCGAGATGCATCGCCACGACGTCGGCCCCTGGTTCTCCTGGGACGACTGCGACCGGGTCGGCGGATTTCTGACTTCGCTCTCAGCCTCGCCGGAGCGGCTCGACCATTGGCGCTTCAACGCTCTGAAGCGTTCGGAGAACTACCAGCGCGAAGCCTGTCTCGATCGTTTCGAGGGGGCGATCCGCGAACTCGTCCGAGCCCAGGCCGCACACCCGGTCGCCGCCGGTCTCCCCCGTCCGACCGCGGTCGAAAACGTATGAGCCCTAGCGCGGCCAGGGCATGATCGGACCCGACGCGTTCGGCCGGCTGACCATCTTCATATATCACGACCTGCCGAGTGGCAGGGCATAACAGCAAAGGATTTTGATCATGCGAGTTCTCGTCACAGGCGGGGCCGGCTACGTCGGCTCAGCCCTTGTTCCCATGCTTCTCCAACGCGGCCACAAGGTCCGGGTCTATGACCTGCTCAAGTTCGGCGGGAACGGCCTCCTACCTTGCTGCCAGGACTCTCGATTCGAACTGATCAAGGGTGACGTCACCGACGCGGTCGGCGTCAAGAAGGCCCTTGAAGGCGTCGATGCGGTCGTCCATCTCGCTGCGATCGTCGGCTATCCCGCCTGCAAGAAGGAGCCCCAACTCGCCGTCTCCACGAACGTCGACGGGACGAGGAACGTGCTCGAACAGCGCAAGCCCGACCAGAAGGTCGTCTTCGCTTCGACCGGCAGCATTTACGGATCAGTCCCGGACTACGTCTGCAACGAATACACTCCCCGCGCTCCAATCACGCTGTACGGCGAGACCAAGGCTAAGGCCGAGCAAATGGTCCTGGAGGCCGGCAATAGCGTGGCGTACCGTTATGCAACGGCCTTCGGGGTGAGCAACCGGATGCGGCTCGACCTTATGCCGAACGACTTCACCTACCAGGCTGTCAAGAACCGCAATCTCATCGTCTACCAGGGCGGATTCAAGCGGACCTTCGTCCACGTCCGTGACATGGCTCGATCGATCCTCTTCGCGCTCGACAACTGGGACGCGATGAAGGACGACGTATACAACGTTGGGCACGAATCCATGAACTTCACCAAGGAGGACGTCGCTCGCCAGATCCTCAAGCACGTCGACTATTACCTCCACTTCGCCGAGGTGGGGAGCGACGCCGATCAACGCAACTACGAGGTGAGCTACGAAAAAATCCGCGGCAAAGGTTTCGAGACGACGATCGACCTGGGCCACGGGATCGCCGAACTCGTCCAGGCGGCCCGCCTGATCGACTTCCAAAACCCATTCGCGAACGTCTGAGCGGGGGAAGCCCTATCGTACGGCGGCCATGCGCGTCGCCGGCCTCACTCGGAATCGGAGTCGGAAGCGGAGGTGGTGATGCAGAGTTTCTGGTCCAACAAGAGAGTGACCGTTACGGGAGGGGCGGGCTTTCTGGGGCGACACCTGGTGAGTCGGCTCGAGGGCTATGGCGCTCAAGTTTACGTACCACGTCGTCGCGACTACGACCTGACGACCCTCGACGCGTCGCTCCGGTGCCTGTTGGAACACCCCTGCGACGTGCTCTTCCATGCGGCCGCATACTACGGCGGGATCGGCATCAACCAGACCCAGCCTGCAACGCTCTACTACACCAACCTCGTCATGGGCGCGAACCTCATGGAGGCCGCGCGCCTGGCGAAGGTTGGAAAGTTCATCGCGATCGGGACGGCATGCAGCTACCCGGGGTATCTTGAAGGCCTCCTGAATGAGGAGGACCTTTGGGCTGGCCCCTGTCATGCGAGCGTCGTTAATTACGGCCTGACGAAGAAGATGATGGCCGTGCAGGGGTTGGCCTATAAGAGGCAATACGGGCTCGATTCCATCCACCTCATCCTGACGAACCTCTACGGCCCGGGAGACAGCTACAACCCTGACAGATCCCACGTCGTCGCGGCCTTGGTCCGTAAGTTCGTCGAAGCGGAGCAGGCGGGCGCGCCAAGCGTCGAGATTTGGGGCACGGGCAAGCCGGTCCGAGAGTTCATCTACGTCGAGGATTGCGCGGAGGCGATCCTCCTGGCGGCGGAGCACTACTCGGACGTCGCGACGCCCTTGAACATCGGCACCGGCGTCGGGACCTCGATCAAGGAGCTTGCCGAGGCCGTCCACGCGGCCTCCGGCTTCCGCGGCAAGCTCACCTGGAGCGTCGACAAGCCAGATGGAGCGGCATTCAAGGTTCTGGACATCTCCCGGATGAAATCGGCTCTGGAAGGTTGGTCGGCGCCGACGGGGCTCGCGGACGGACTTGGGAAGACGATCGCCTGGTACAGGGCTAATAAGGCCCAGGCGGATGAAAAATGGTGAACGCCGGCGTTTCGCATCCGGAGATTGCAAACGGGGTCCATCAGACCGAAGCTACCGCGGCGCGCCCCCCGATCCGGTTGAGCAAGCTGCCGAAGAATCTATCCCCGCGCACCAAGCCCGTCTGGTTTGAGGCCGTCTGGATGCTTACCGAGGCTTTGCTCGTTAGCAATCCCCTGCAGATCTCCTCAGGACTGAGGGTGGCCGTACTCCGCCTCTTCGGAGCGAAAATCGGCGTCGAGACGCTGATCAGAGACGTCCGAGTCAAATATCCGTGGAAGTTGGAGGTCGGCGATCGTTGCTGGATCGGCGAGCGAGTTTGGTTTCACAACCAGGACCATTTGACCATAGGCTGCGATTCGGTTGTCTCCCAAGAGACGTTCATCACGACGGGATCGCACGACATCGCGGAGACGATGCATCTCGTCACGAAGCCGGTTCGCATTGGCGACGGAGTCTGGATCACGTCGCGTTGCATCGTGCAGATGGGCGTGACCATCGGCGACAACGCGATCGTGACGCCAGGCAGCGTCGTCCATCGATCCTTGGCGTCAGGTGGAATCTACGGCGGAAACCCGGCGACCTTCAAACGGAATCGCTGGGTCGAAAACCCCGAACGAGACCTCGTCAGTCAAATGGGAAATCCCGAGGCCGCCCCCTTATGAAGTCAGTTCCCTCGAGCCGACGTAACGCAACCGATCTCGACGCCTCGCTTACGGTGTACGCCGATCTTAAGCGAGTGTGCCGGATCGCGGGATTCCACTGGCCGCTGATCGCGACCGCGTGCGCCGTCGGGATTGCTCTGGCTCTCGCCTACCTGGCGACGACACCGAAGACCTTCCGCGCCACGGCTCGGCTGCTGCTCACCCCGGAAGGGGGCAGGCCATTGATTATCGCCCAGAACGTTGAACGGGCAGGTAGCCCGACTCCGGATCGCGAGGACTTCCTGCCGACTCAGATGGCCTTGATCTCCAGCCCCCTCATCGTGAATCGAGCGATTGCGGCGCTCGGTCCGACGGCGCTGCCGACGATCCGCGCCTCGGCAGAGGATCGCGAAGGTGAATTGGCGGCGCAGGTGATCGAGAGGATTCGGGTTTCCCGGCCAGATCGAATGGCGAACATCGTCGGCGTCAGTTGCGATGCAGGATCGGCCGAAGAGGCCACTCGACTCGTCGAGGCGGTGGTCGAGGCCTATCGCGAATCCCTCCTGCGAGACATGCATCAGCAGGGGAACTCCCGTCTGATCGAACACATCCTGAAAGCCCAGGCCGCGCTGAAGGGCGAGATCGACGCTTCGGAGCACAAGTACCTGGACTTCCGAAAGTCCCACCCCGATCTAGCCGCGACGAAGGAAGGACGCCCCCTGGGGGAATTGCGTCTCGAGAGTTGGGGACGCGCCGCCAACGACGCAATGGTCAAGGCGGTCCGGCTGCGTTCGCAGTTGGACATCGCTCGGAAGCTCGCAGGCGAGGGCATGGCTTTATGGGCCATCCTTCACGCGATGGGCGAGTTAGGGGGGGAATCGGGAGAGCTTTTGAAGCTTCTCGGACCGGGAGCGGCTCAAGGCGTCGGAAACGACTATCTCCACCAACTCGCCCTCGAACGGGAGAAGTTGGTCGAGAATTATGGGCCGAAATACTCGAAGGTCGTCGACCTCGACCAGCGGATTGCACAACTTCGTCAGCGAATCGAAGGGCCGGAGACGCGGGGAAGCCGAAACGAGACGGCGGACCTTATTCGCGCGATGGAGAGATCGCTGGCATCCGTGGAGGCGTTGCAAACCGAGTGCGAGAAGCGCCTCTCCGCTGACCAGGCCGAAGCCGATTCTCGTGAGATCAACCTGCTTACGGAACAGAGCCTTCGGGAGACGTTGACTCATCAACGGTCGCTCCTGAACAATCTGACGGATCAACTCGAGCAGGCCCAACTCACGAACGACTACGACGGCGCGAGCCTGCAGGTCATCGAGCCTGCCCGAAGCTTGGCGGTCCCGGTCCATCCGAAGTCTGGGTTGACCCTGGCGATCGGTCTGGCTGCTGGTTCTTGCCTCGGACTGGCGATCGCCCTGTCCATCGAGCTCTTCGACGACCGCACCAGAACGCTCGCCGAGATCGAGGATATTCTGAAGTACGAGATTCTCGGCCGGATTCCCTGCTTCAAGCGTGACGGTCCCGAATCCCTCCTCGGACTTAGGCATGAAGGGGATGTCACTGGGGCGTTCCGTGGGCTCAGGGCGAACCTGGAGTTATTCCGCCGCGACTCCGGGGCGACCGTCTTTCTCGTAACGAGCCTTGATCCAGGTGAATCGAGCTGCTTGGTTGCAGCCGAGCTCGCCGCCGGTCTGACCCGGTCTCGCCGCAAAATCCTCGTGGTCGACGCCGACTCGAGACGGCCTAAGATCGAGATGGATCACGACGTCGAATCGGACCGGTGTCTGGTCGGCGCGCTTCGGAACGCACTTCCACTGTCGCAGGTCGTCAGGCGGTCGTCCCCTGCCTCCTTCGACGTCGTCCTCACCGGGAAGGTCGACGAGGATTTCGTCGACCTGGTCGTCGGCGGGGAGATGAATCGAATCATCCAGGAAGCTCGACATGAATATGATGTCGTCATGATCGTGGCCTCTTGTTTGACGTCGATCGAGTCCACCATCGTCCTGGAACACGCCGACGCAACGGTTTTCGTCCTGGAGGGCCAAAGGCCCCGTCGCGACGACCTCCGTCGCTGTCGCGACGTCCTTCAGGGATCGGGACGGCCGGTGTTCGGCGTCGTCCTCGAATCGAAGCCCTTCAAGGCCGCCACAGCCTCGGCGCAAGCATTGCCGGCCAGGCAGAAGGAGGAGTCCGGAAAGGAGTCGGACGAGTTTGAGAGAGACGATTCACATCGCATGGGCGGATTGCGACGGAAGTCGGCCGAGCCGCCTTTCGGAGGCTCGGCTCCTTCACTCACCGCTTGATTCGTAAGGTCGATGAGGATTCCGAAATGTCGAGAGCATGGCACTACGTCATCCTGAGCTTAGCGGTTTCGCCCCTCGTTGCGCTCTCCAACTCCGGACAGGCGGGCGAGCTGGGCGACGTCCCCGACGTGGTCGTCCCCTATTGCAAGATTGATTTCGTCCAAAAGACGCTGGTCGGCTCCAATGAGTCGGGCCTTTTGCAGCGGGTGACGGTGCGGCGAGGAGACCGGGTCGAAGCCGGGCAGGTCCTCGCCAATTTGGCCGACGGCGAACTCCGCGCCGAACTTGAACTCCGTACCGCCGAGGCGAAGAGCGACGTCGAGGTCCGCCTGAGTTCGATCGAACAGAAGCGAGCGGCCTACAGGCTCAGTACGTCGTCGATGCTCCAGCGTCGCAACGCTTCCTCCGTCGAACAACTTGAACTGGATCGAATGGATGCCGAGATCGCTGGTTTGGCCGTCGAGCAGGCCGAGACTCGACGGCATTTGGCCAGGCTTCAGCAGGCCAAGGTCGAGGCGATGGTGCGTGCCAGACAGATCGTCAGTCCCCACGCCGGGACTGTCGCCGAAGTCTTGAAGCGTGAGGGGGAGTCGCTTCAGGTTGGTGAGCCCGTACTTCGGATCGTGAATACAGAATTGCTGGAGGTCGTTGGTCGACTCGACGTCGGCGAACGCTGGAAGGTCAAGACCGGGATGGCCGTCCGCATCCATGTCGTCGTCAAGGGGGCTTCTCTTCCGCTGGAGGACGACGAATTCCACGGCAAGGTTTCTCACCTCGGGGCTGAGATTGAGGCGTCGACCCAAACCTGCGAGGTGATCGCCGAGGTCGCAGACCCCAATCATTCGCTACTCGCAGGCCTGGAAGCCACCATGGAGATCTCTACAAACCCCAGGATGGCATCCACGCCCGATCCACGCTCCTCGGCACCATGAAGTCTTTGGCGCATCGAGGACTTTGTTAGGACGGATCGAATCAGCAGGCTCCCCTTACCTCCGCATCGCCAGCCGCAGCCGGTCCGACTCGCCTTACAAGCCAGGCTCGAAGTCAGGAAGCACCAATGAAGCCACGTGTCGTGTCGCTCGCTCCAATGTGTCTCGACCCAGCTCACGACGGAGCCAGCCTGCGCGTCATTGAAGTTGCACGGGCGTTCCGAGATTTGGGGCATCCCGCGACCGTCATCGGTCGGGATTTTCTTTTGGAACTGGCTCCGGATGGAGGCGCGAAGTCGTCGCGCATCGAAGCACGCTGGCCCGGGCGGTCCGAAGCGGTCGTCCGGGGGTTGCTGACGTCCGGACACTACAACGAAATCAAGCACACGAGCCCGACGTGGCGTCAGGCCGTACGAGCCTACCTCCGCGACCACGATCACGACATTGTCATCATCCACATGCTTTGGATGATCGATCTGTTGTCCGACCTCTCAGCCGCCAAGGTGATCGCCCTCGAGACGCACAACTCCGAATGGAGACTCTACGACCGCTATCTCGACCAGTCACGCAACCCTTTGGTGCGGCGTTTGACGAATACCTCGCGACGACGCCTCGACGAAGTCATGGTGGGCCTCCCGAAGGACGTGATCCTGGTTCACATTTCCGAGGCCGACCTCCTCGATCATCGCGAACGTCGCCCCGACCTGCGACACCTTCTCGTCCCGAGCGGTTGCGAGAGCCTTCCGAGAAAAAACGCTCCTGACTATTCCGTTTCCCGGAAGCGGATGATCTTTTTTGGGAACCTCGCCAACAAAATGAATAACGATGCGCTGGGGGGATTCGCTGAAGAGTTCTGGCCTATCCTTCGCGATGTCGCCGACTTCACCGTCGCGGGCTCGAACCCCTCCGCGACGGTCGTTGAGCTGTGTCGCTGTCACGGTTGGGAACTCGTGCCCGACTTCACGGATGAGGCAAAGGTCGATCTCTACGAGCGATCTCACTTCGCGATCCTGCCGTTCCGTTACGGGGTCGGTAGCAAGCTCAAGATGCTCGACGCCTGCGGCCACGGGATTCCTGTTCTCACGACCCGGGCGGGCAACTGCGGCGGCCTCAACCTTCCACCGTTCGTCACCGTGGCCGATTCTCCGGAGGTCTGGAGACGGGTCATCGTCGACACCCGATCGTTCGACCCCTCCTGGAGTCGAGCGGCTGATGACTTCGCCTCGGCTCACAGCCAGACGGAAGCCCTCGCGCCACTGATCCAGGAGATCGAGGACCGGATCGCGACGAGGGCTCCTGTATCATGAGTGCTGCGACTGAGACCACCGGTGTGATGGATCGAAGCCCGTCCACGACGACATTCAGCCGTACCGGGGCGATGTTGTTGGCATCGTCCCTCGGCCTCCTGGGTCGCGTTGGCGGTTCGGCGGCCACGCTCGTGTCCACCGTCCTCCTGTCAAGGATGTTGACGACGGCCGAATTCGGCGAGTACGTGCTCGTCCTGACGGTCGTCCTGATCGGCAGCATCCTCGGGGCGCTGAGCATGGGCGAGGCGATCCTTCGATTCGTCGGGGTCCGTCTGGGCATGGCCGATTCCGATGAGGCGTGGAGCGCGTGCCGCAAAGGACTTCTGATAGCGACAATTGGGCTGGTTGCAGTCGGCGTGGGCTATATGGCCGGTTATGAGACGATCCGTCGTCTCATCCCGGGCCTGCCCTTGGGACGGACCAACGCTGCCTGGGCGGCCCTCTGGATGATCTCGTCCGGGATTGGTCTGGTCCTAAGCTGCGCCCTCCGAGCGTTCGATCGGATCATGCTGGGCACTCTGGTCGAGATCACCCTGTACCGGGTCGGGCTGGTCGTCATCCTCGCTGCCATGTGGGCGGTCGGTGCAACGTCCCTGACGAGCGCGATTGCGGCGTCGGCGCTCGTGGCCTCGATCGTCACCCTCGGGGCGGCCGTCGCGCTCGTGCGGATGGCCCCGCCTCGCGGTCGGATAGCTCACATCGGCCCCAACTCCTGGGAGTTGGTCCATTTCGCCCTCCCATTGCTAGGCTCAGGGCTTCTCTTTCGCTTCATGAGCGACGCTAGCCTGTGGATGATCTCGGTCTATTGTTCGGCAGACGAGATCGCGCTCTACGGCGCCGCTTACCGCCTCTGGGTGGTCTTTTCCATTCCACAGGTGGCGGTGAACGCTGCGATCCAGGGACCAATCGCCCGCCTGCAGGCGCAGGGCGACGGCCAGATGCTGGAGCGCCTGATGCGTGGCGCCACGATGACCGCCCTCTGGCCGACGTTCGGGATCACAGTTGTGGTCCTCGGGGCCGGGAGCTCGATCTTGGGATTCCTCTATGGACCCTACTACGCCGAGGGCGGCACGGTTCTCGTGATCCTCTGCATCGCACAACTCATGTGTACTGCAGTCGGGTCGAGCGAACAACTCGCGGCGATGAGTGGGCGGCAGTTCGCTGTCCTGATGGCCTCCGTTCCCGCGACGATTGTAAGCCTTGTTCTCTCCGTAGCCTTGATCCCTCGCTTCGGTCTATCGGGCGGGGCCGTCGCTGCGGGTTGCTCTTCGTTATTGTTCAAAATGATCCTCGCCGCCTATTGCGCTTCGCGACTGGGCGTCCGGACCTGGTTGCCGCTGGGCCGCGACACGATCGACTCCTTCACCTCGGCTCCGCTTGCGTTGGTCCAGCCCGATCTTCCTCAAAGCTGCTCTGACGAGGTTCCATGAAGACACGAGAATTCGGTCCCGAGTCGGCAGTCGATCGTGGTAGGGTCGCCGTCGTTACTGGTGCCGACTCCAACTACTTCTGGCTCCTGGAAGGCGCGGTCGAGTCGCTCCGTTCGGCGAAGGAACGCTACGGATTTGAATTGGTCGTCCTCGACTTCGGCCTCACCGACGAGGAGAAGGCCGTCCTCCACGACGTCCACGATGCAAAAGTCGTCACAGCTCCCTGGATTGTCGACGTCCCCGAGCACCACAAAACTCGAAGGAACTTGGCCTTCGGAGCAAGGTGCACTCTTCCCGACCTCTTGCCGGGGATCGACGTATTTCTCTGGTTCGACAGCGACGGCTGGGTGCAGGACGACGTCTTCTACGAGCGTTACATCGAAGCGGCCTGGGAAGGTCGCCTTGCGATTGTTCGCGAGGAGGAGGAGGCCTACCCTTTCGACTGGCCGTTGATGAGGTGGAACCTGGGGAACCAAATACTAGGATTCGGACTGTTCCTGGGGACTCGGGTCTATCTATCGCCGGCCATCAACAATGGTTTTTTCGCGGCCAAGGCCGATCACCCAGTCTGGAAATGCTGGCGTCGTCGGTTCGAGTCGGCAGTGCGACGGTCGGGCAAGATCATCATGGATCAGCATTCCCTGAAGGCGGCCATCGCACTCGACCGGATCCCCACAACATATCTCGGCGGCGAATTGAACTGGATCTGCAGCCGAGGCCGGCCCGTCTATGATCCGGTTCGTAAATGCTTCTGCTTACCCTATCCGCCATACACCAAGATCGCCGTCATGCACCTCGCGGGACACGACAAGGATTGTCGACGCCAGTTGATTTGCGTTGACGGCGGTAACTATGAAACGGCGCTGACCTACCGCCAGCGCACCGCTCCTCCTACCCGAAGCGTGGCGGAGCCGCTTCCCGTTCCTTCCACCTCTCACCCCCTCAACTAGCCTCTGGTGGACGTCGAAGCACTCAACACCGCGTCGAGGACACCTACATGATCGATACCCGCTCCCAGACTTACCGGAGATTCCTGGAAGCCCGAGGCCAGACGATCTACGCGACAGTCTCCGAAACCAGGGAGTTATCCCGAGAACTCGCCGACGAGGTCGGCCGCATGGATCCCCCAGCCGAGATAATCGTCGGCCTGGCCAACGGCGCCTTACTCATAACGAAAGAGATCTCGGAAACACTCGGTGTCCCGGGACATATGGTCAAGATCCGACGCAAGGGAAGTCGCTATAAGCAGAAACTAGCAGTCCTGGCGAAACGGTTTAGGATTCCAAAACGGCTCGTCTTGTGGGGGCCCTTCAAGCCGCTTTGGGTCTTCTTTCAGAATCGTACGAACACACTCGAAACGGCAGGTGAGTCTCTCGGCTTCGATCCGGCCGGCAAACACGTCTTGATGGTCGACGACTGCGTTGAGACCGGCGCCTCATTCCGGTGCGTTGCAGAGCTTCTGACAGCGGCCGGCGCACTGAGCGTCAGGACCGCTGTCTTCTGCTGGTCAAAGATGCCGAAGGTTCCGGAGGCTCAATCTCGACCCGACGTCTACCTCCACCGAGAGATCCAATACTACCCCTGGTCGTGCAATTCGATCCACACAGATGAGTACCAACGATGGTTGGCGGCCAATCAACTCGAGCTTTGGCAATGATCAACCTGCAGTTACTCCTTCTCGACCTTGACGGCGTCGTCGTGTACGAAGGCGGACCACCACTGCTCGACGGTGTGGAAATCCTCCGCCTCCACGAGCGGATCGCCGATCGGTTGGCCTCACTCAGCATCCCAGTCGTCGTACTGACGCATCGGTCGAGGACCGAGGCTGCAAGAATTCTTCAGGCCGTCGGCCTTCCAACCGGCTCTCTTGCGGGCGTGATGACGGCTGAGGATCTTGCGAAGGCGGCCGTCCGCCACGGCCGCTTCCGCACCCTGCTGACCCAGGGGCTTCGAAAAAGCCTCATCCTCCCGGTCGTCGAGAAGCGCTTCGGGGTGCGTCGCGAGGCGATGGCTCTGATAGACGACCGAGTTGAGAACTTGGAGGACCTGATCGCCGCTGGAATCGCCCTCGCGATCCACGCCCCTTCCCACGAATCGGCCGAAGGGAGGCTCGTTTCTTTCAACCTCGATGAGGCGATCGAGGTCATCCGCCTATGGAAGTCAGACTTAGTCGCCAAGCGATACGTCTGCTTGTCGCCTCAAGAACTCCCACTCGACGCCTCGCGCCGGACTGGCCTCTGCACCACGCGCCAGGGGCGGCATGCATTCAACGTGCTTCGGACGACCGTACGTCGGTTACGACAATCAATCCAAAGAAGAGTGAGCGGAGCCGATGCGAATTAATTCCCTGCCGCTGCGACAATACGTAATCCACATTTTCATCCCGGTGGTCATTGCCAGTGCAGGATTCCCTGCGGTTGGGAGCGCTGAAGACCGTCTTGATCGCTCGAAGTTGGGCAAGTTGACCTTCTCGGATGAATTCGACGGAGCGAAATTGAGCCTCTACGAGCCGCGTACGAAGCGAGGCACGTGGAAGACAAGCTTCTTCTACGGAGATCAGAATGGTTCGAGCAGCCGAAGAGCGCAGGAGACGATCTTCGTTGAGCCCGCTTATTCGGGAGTGAACCCATTTTTTCTCGAAGAGGGGAAGGTGAGTCTGGAACTTCGCTCGGTGACGCGTCCCAATGACCCAAAACTCGATGGCGCGAAGTTCACGGCCGGTTTGCTTTCGACCGAACGGACGTTCTCGCAGACCTACGGATATTGGGAGGCCCGAATCGCTATGCCAGACGTCCCAGGAACGTGGCCGGCATTCTGGCTGTGGTCGTCGCCCGTCAAAGATCTGACCGGAACTCAATGGAACGGAGAATGGACAGGAGGATTAGACGACGAAATCGACATCGTCGAAGGGCAGGGAGTCCGACCTGGCAAGACCCTGCATACCGCTCACAAGCGATTCAAATGGAAGGATCGAACGGGTGGTGAACGCGTCGAGTTTAAGAAAGTGGAAAGTCTGCAGGTGGACATTAAACAGACGGCCGTCCCACGAACTTATGGCCTGTTATGGACTCGTGAAGAATTGGTATGGTACGTCGATGACGAGCGAGTCTATCGATGCTCTAATCACGGATGGCGTTCACCAATGTATATAATCCTGTCAATGGGGGCTGGAGGGTGGGATGGCAACGACATTCGTGCAGGATTCGATTCTGCTCGATTGGGTATCGATTATGTCCGCGTCTATACCCTTGAAAAAGCCTCTCAAACCATCCCCAACTGAACGACTGCCAGCTGGAAGCCGGTGGGTTCGACTGTCGGCCGCAAACCCGATTGAAGGAAGTTTCGACGAAAACGGAATGGCTCCCGATGCTTCTTGAGATCGCCTTGCTTGCCTAACTCTCACCCAGTGACGAACGGTCCAACATCCTAGAAGCTTTCGCCCGGACGGCGTGGGTCAGAGATCCCAGACCTCAAACAATTAGGCCGTGTGGGCCCAAGTTGGCCTGGGTGGAGTGTTGACGCCCGACTGTTGGGGTCTCTCGCCAGATCGTGGACATGTCGCCTCTCCTCTTTCTCAGCCCTCGTAGCGCTCAAACGGACAGGACATGGCAGTGAAGTCAATGATTTCCACACGGCACACGGGAGACACTCAGCCAGAGTCGGACAAGTCGGTGGCAATGGCAAGAGCAGCAACCTCGGCCAGTGGGAGAGACTCGAATCGATCTGGGTTGGAAGGCGATCGAATCGAGCAGCGATCTGGGATTCGCGCGGTGGGCGGCTTCACCCCACCTTACGCTTCGATAAACGAGACGGAACGCGTGGTCTCGTTTTGCCGACTCCAGTTCTTCTCGTTGATTTATCTGCAAAAGTTTGCGATCCCGGCTGGATCGATGTCGATCAGCATTCCCATGCTCATCATGATGGCCGGCTTAGGACGCCTCGTGATTCAAGGCGGCGCTTGCATCGAGATGCGTCGCGGTATCGCCTTCGCTGCATTCGTTTCCGCCTGTCTGACGTCTCAGATGTTCGTCACAGATTCATCGTGGTTGAGTATGATTTTCGTGGTGGTGCTTAATGCGTGGCTTCTGCTTGTGCGTGATATAGATTCGCGAGCTCTAGAAAGAATCGCGACTTGCTTTGTTCGATTCATGTATTTGCCCGGAGGCATCGTCTTTCTGCAGCATCTTTGTTATGTGACGCCGCTCGGCGATATCTTCAGCATGGATAGGATCGTTCCATCGCAGTTCTTGCTAAAAGGGTTTGTCTATACGGCTGAATACGGTTGGAAGTCTGGAATAATGCGGCCGAACGGGTTCTTTTTTCTAGAACCTTCATTCGTGTCAATGTATCTCGCGGCCGCTGCGATCACAGCGCTCCGGGTCCATGGAGATCGCCTCCGGGCGGCCTTCTTCGCAGCGGCTTGCATTGGGTCCACAGGAGCCACAGGAATGCTCATGCTCGCCGTCGGTTTTCTTGCCGTTCTGGTCAGGCGGCGTTTGAAGACAATCGCCGCGATATCCGCCGCCGCGACGATCGCTGTAGTCGTCGCCTTTGCCTCTGGCCTTGGCAGCCAAATGTCACATCGGTTCGAGGAGCTTTCCACTGAGAAGTCGAGCGGACATGGCCGTCTGATGATGCCTGTTACGACTTTGATTGAAATATTGATATCGGGAAAAAACGTTTGCCATGGGCTTGGGGCGGGCACGATTACCGATGACACGGGAGGGTCTGCATGGCCAATATTAAAGGTCGTCTACGAGTATGGTGTTTTGGCGGGTATTGGTTATGCAGCTTTGATCGCGTTGAGTTTATACCGCAGCCCAATTCCAGAGCTGACGCTCGCTCTGTTCGTCGTTTTTCAATTCACCGGTGGATACCTGGTTCAGCCTATGCTCATCGGACTCTTAGTGTTGCTGTGCACGGGATTTCGTTGCACCGCCGCCCCTCAGGGCGATCGCGGCATGACGTTCAGGGCCGCCGCACTATAGGTGTGGGATGGAGTGCCGCCAGACGCAGTTGGCCGAACGGACACATCGTTTCCAATAGGGCTCAGTATCCTGAGGCGGTCGTGGAACTGCCTGGAGCGGAGTCGAAGAAGAGTCCCTGGACGACGGCGTTGGCGGCGCCGAGGCGGACGACGCGGAACAGGACGTGGCCGCTGACGTTCCACTGGAGGTAGAGGCCGTCGTGGAACGACGAGACGGTCCGGCTGTCGAGGAGGGCGCCGGTGGCGGCGTCCAGGACGTCGATTCGCTGCGAGCGTATGGAGCTGTCCCAGTCGGCCATGTAGAGGCTGACGCGGTGGGTCTGTCCGTCGGTCAGGTCGACGTCGATCGTGAAGTCGGAGCCGGAGTACCAGGCGGCGGCGACGCCGTCTGAGCCGTCGGCCTTCTGCAGGGCCCGCGGGTCGGAGGTGCTGGAGGCCCAGGTGTAGTCCGACTGGCCGGACATGGAGACGGCGGCGTATGAGGGGAGGGACGGCGAGGTGCCGGCGACGTCGTAGCCGTCGGCCCCGTAGGCCCCGATCCAGCCGCCTTGCGTGATCGCGTCGCTCCCTGCGTAAGTCGCCGACGCAGGAGCGGAGTCGAAGAAGAGTCCCTGGACGACGGCGTTGGCGGCGCCGAGGCGGACGACGCGGAACAGGACGTGGCCGCTGACGTTCCACTGGAGGTAGAGGCCGTCGTGGAACGACGAGACGGTCCGGCTGTCGAGGAGGGCGCCGGTGGCGGCGTCCAGGACGTCGATTCGCTGCGAGCGTATGGAGCTGTCCCAGTCGGCCATGTAGAGGCTGACGCGGTGGGTCTGTCCGTCGGTCAGGTCGACGTCGATCGTGAAGTCGGAGCCGGAGTACCAGGCGGCGGCGACGCCGTCTGAGCCGTCGGCCTTCTGCAGGGCCCGCGGGTCGGAGGTGCTGGAGGCCCAGGTGTAGTTCGACTGGCCGGACATGGAGACGGCGGCGTACGAGGGGAGGGACGGCGAGGTGCCGGCGACGTCGTAGCCGTCGGCCCCGTAGGCCCCGATCCAGCCGCCTTGCGTGATCGCGTCGCCCCCAGCGTAAGTCGCAGCCGGACTCCCGACCGCTGTGGGCGGGGCGACGACGGAGAAGGACGTCGACGCGGTGAGCGATCCCACCGAGGCGGTGACGATGACAGGGCCGACGACGGTCGCCGTGAATAAGCCGGAGGCGTCGACCGCACCCACGGAGGCCGTCCAGTCGAAGGCCGGCTGGGAGGTCATCCCAACGTCGAACTGGTCGAACGCAGTCGCCGTCAGTTGGGCGGTCTGCCCCTGGACCACCGGCCCGGGGATTGTGGCTACCACCACCTTCGTCAGCACCTGCCCGACCGTCACGTCCAGCGCTTTGACGACGGTGCGGCCGCTCACGTCTTGGATGGTGAGAAGGAAGCGATAGTTTCCCGTCTGGTAGAAGGTGACGACGGAGTTCTTGGCTGCGTTAGTCCCGTTCGCGGAGAATGTCGGCTTCGGCGTCTCCTGGGCCGGGAGGGCCGTGATCGACCAGGTGTAGGTCAGGCTCGGTTCACCGTACGCGGAGCCCCCGAGAGTCGAGAGACTCGCGGTCTTCCCCGTGGCGGCCACGATCGCCGTGGGTGGAATCGCGATCGACGGGCCGGTCGTTTCGATCGCGCCGAGGGTAGGCGCTGCGTTGATTGGATTGCCCCGGATGTCTTGGCCGCCGTTGTTCGCGATGGGCACGCCCGCCCCGACGGCCGGAGACCCCGTCCCGGGTTGATAGAAGGAGCCGACGATGTCCAATCCGTCCCAACTCTGGCCCGGGAGAGCCAGGATCGGGTCAGCGAGAATCGAATTGCTCGCTCCGGGAGGGGCCGCCGTCCCAGTGAAGAGGTTGTGGTCGAAAAAGAAGGGGTTGGATTGTGCCCCTTGCGTGTTGATCTGACTTATCGTGCCGAATGGGCTAAGAAAAATGTTGTTGTAGAACTTGACGTTAAGGTCGACGGGCGAGCCCCACCACCACCACATCTGTATATTGAGCGCCTCGAATTCGTTGTAGAATGTATTGTTGTAAACAAGGAGATTCTTGCCCATGATGCGGAAGAGCCCTGCCCCTTCCGATGGACTCATGCCAATGCCGTCGTTCCGGCTGATGTTGTATCGTACCACGCAGAGGTCGCCCGGCGCGCCCAGGAGAGAAGTGTAGGTCGTCTCCATGAAGCCGCCGGCGTTGTCGTGGGAATAGTTGTACTGGAAATAAAACGTGCCGGAGCAGCCGTTGTCGAGATCGAACGCCTGCGAATCGCCGTTCTTCGAAGCCGCGGTGTAGGCCACCTCGTTGTATTCGATGGTTCCGCCGTTGCACATGAGGAGGAATAGGCCTATGTAGATAACCTCGGGAGCTTCTCCCTCGGGGCCATTCGCTCCGACGTTGTAAATCGTGTTGCGGCCGATGTAGGGGTTGACCGAGTAATCGACCTCGATGGCGCCGAAGGCGGACCGGTCGATGTAGTTTCCCGTGACCGAAACGCCCGTGCTGAGCGGACTCGTGGAATTGTTCGCGCCCTGAACCCAGATGCCTTCGCCTCCGACGTCCGTGATCGTATTATCTGCAATCGTCACGTCGCTTATCGGTCCGGCCCAACCAAACACCCAGATGGCGCCGTTGGTTTGATTGGTGAAGCCCATCGTCCCCATCTGCGAGATGTCCAATCGCTCGAGGCGCACGCCACGCATCTCGGTCGCGCTTCCGTTGAGGATCTCCACGGCGCAGCCGCCCCCCCGAAACGCCAGATCCTGAAACGACCAGTACTGCATCATGCCGTTCCACTGATCGCTGCTGTAGAAGAGCGTGGCCTGGCGGTCGACTCCTAGAAACAGAGGTTTCGCGCCATCGCCGTACATGCCGACCGTGATCCAGGCGTCGCTGGTTCCCGTACCTCGGGGCTTCAACTGGCCGGACCAGGCCTCTCCCGCCTTGAAGAGGACCGTATCGCCCGCGTGGAATGTCGTCGCGTTGAACTTGTCGAGAGACTTCCAGGGGGCCGTCGTCCCGTTATTTCGATCGTTCCCCGCCACCGAATCGAAGTAGTAAGTCGTGAGCAATCGGCGTTCCTCAAGAGCCTCGACCAAACCGACGCCCGGCGAGACCCGACGAGTTCGCGAGATTCGAGGTCGCAGCAAGCGGATGCGATGCCCAAACAGCATGGTGACGCCCTCGTGGATTGTTGGAGTCTCTGTCGATGCGGCGAGCGCGTGCAGCGATACAAGCATCCGAAATCGGGTGCGTCCACTGATGCCACTGACGGCTTTGATTTGGTGTGGCGTCGAGATTAAGCGGTAGCAGGGTGATTACTCAAGGATATCCTGATTTTTCACAACTTGGATATGTGCGCAAGGCCGCGCGGCTAGCAATTGCTGCATCACAGCAGTCTTGGCGAGGTCCTAAGGGGTCGAAATTAATGAGTAATTGAATAGCGCCGAGCAGTGCTCAGTGAAGCAATCGTCGGTGTCAGGCAGGCATGCGTGTGGGGTGGTTCAAGAGCTGGCTATGCTCTGGCGCAAGCCTTGTCCCTCTGCGGCAAAGCCGTTTGGTGCGTATTAATATGGACTCGGCGCTCGATCTGATCCCAAGTGGTTTTGTGTGTAGTGATTGGTTTGTGTTGCCGGTATTCAGTTGCCATTGAAGCCGAATTGAGTCATCTGGCCTTGGAAACTTAGGACGTGATTTGCGAGTTGGCCAGGCTGTCGTCAAAGGTTGTGTGCGTGAGTTGTGTGCGGGATTTGATTCAGGCGGCGTTCTGGACCTCGACATCGTCGAAGAACTCGACGCCCGTGGTAGGGCGATTCCACGGTTAGGGTTCAGCAAAACAACATGTTGTGACACGTTCTGGTCTTTCGTGAGCATCAAGCGGCGAGCCGCCGCAGCCTGTCGGCGGCGGCTCGATTTTCTACTCCGGATGGGCCGGTCCGCATAAAGGCGGGGATTTCCCCGGACAGGATTTCGGGGCGCCAGGCCCGGCGTTTGTCGGTGTGGCGCCGCAGGTCGGCTTGTCCCGCGGCGACTTGGTGCGGTTCGCGATCGGTCAACGATCCTGGCTTTGGAACCTCGCGTGGACCGACCTGATTGGGGAGATCATCGCGAATCCGTCGAAGTCGGGGTAAACTAGCGTCGTTGGGACATCCGCACTGGATTCCCTGAAGGCCGTCGGATTCACTGGAGTCGTGAAGCGGAATCCGGCGCTCGGCGACCAAGGATTTGGGCCTACTTCCCTCCAGGGGCCGTCCCGGGGTTCTTGGCCTGTCTCCTTGGCTCGTGTGTGCATGGTTTCCCGAGTCCGATACCTCTCTCCTCAATCCCACCAGGAACCAGGCCTCGATGCTCAGCGCTGCCCTGATCCTGCTCGCCGCGTCCAACCTCGCGACGGTGGATGAGCCTGTTGATTTCGCCCACGAGGTCCTCCCCCTGCTGCGTGAGCGTTGCGCCTCGTGCCATGCCAATGGCAAGGCCAAGGGCGACCTCTCGATGGATACGCGGGAGACCCTGATCAAGTCGAAGGTCGTCGTGCCGGGCAAGAGCGGCGAGAGCGAACTCATGAGCCGGGTTCTGGAGAAGGACCCCGAGTTGAGGATGCCTCCCAAGGGGCCGCCCCTCTCGGAAAAGCAAACGGCGACCCTGCGTCGCTGGATCGACGGCGGCCTGGTCTGGCAGGAGGGCTTCTCGTTCGCCAAGTCCGGCGCTGGCCTGCCGATCAAGCCTCGGAAGCCGGAACTGCCGCCGGCGGTCAACGGCCGGACCAATCCGATCGACCGTATCGTCGACGCTTACTTCGCTGGTCGCAAGGTCTCCCCGCCCACCGCGCTGGACGATGCGGCCTTCGCCCGTCGGGTGTGGCTCGACCTCGTCGGCCTGACGCCGACTCCGGCGGAACTCGACGCCTTCCTCGTGGGAGCGTCGCCCAACGCTCGCGAGCGGCTCGTCCGGGATCTCCTCGACGACGGCCAGAAGTACGCCGAGCACTGGCTGACCTTCTGGAACGACCTGCTCCGCAACGACTACGAGGGGACCGGCTACATCGACGGCGGTCGCAAGGCGATCACCGCCTGGCTCTATCGCTCGCTCCGAGAGAACAAGCCCTACGACAAATTCGTCCACGAACTCATCAGCCCCACTCCCGACTCCGAGGGGTTCATCAAGGGGATCAAGTGGCGCGGGGTTGTGAATGCCAGCCAGGTGCCGGAACTCCAGTTCGCCCAGAACGTCGGCCAGGTTTTCCTCGGCCTGAACCTCAAGTGCGCCTCTTGCCACGACAGCTTCATCGACTCCTGGAAGCTGGAAGACACCTACGGGCTGGCGGCCGTCATCGCGGATTCGCCGCTGGACGTCTATCGCTGCGACAAGCCGACGGGGGTCAAATCCCAGGTCAAGTTCCTGTTCCCCGACCTGGGCTCGATCGATCCCGCGCAACCTCGGAACGAGCGTTTACGGCGGCTCGCCGACCTGCTGATCACTCCCGAAGACGGCCTGTTCGCGAGGACGATCGTCAACCGCCTGTGGCACCGGCTGATGGGGAGGGGGATCGTCCACCCGGTCGACGTGATGGGGAACAAACCCTGGAGCGCCGACCTGATCGACTTCCTCGCCTCCGACCTCGTCGAGCACGACTACGACCTGAAGCGGACCCTCGAACTGATCGCGACATCGCACATCTACGCCTCGAAGTGCGTAGAAGAGGTTGCGGAGGAATCGGGGTCTTCCTACGTCTTCCGGGGGCCGACGGCTCGCCGGATGACCGCGGAGCAATTCATCGACGCGATCTGGCGGATCACCGACACCGCCCCGCCGAAGATGACCGCCAAGGTGGAGCGAGGCTTCGAGCCCATCCGCGCCGCGCTGGTGGTCTCGGACCCGCTGATGCGGTCGCTGGGCCGCCCCAACCGCGAACAGGTGGTCTCCACCCGTCCCGAGGATCTCAGCACCTTGCAGGCGCTCGACCTGACCAACGGCCAGACGTTCGCCGACCTGCTGACCCGGGGGGCACGGTCGATCCGAGCGACCGGGGCGTTCCCCGACGCCGACTCACTCGTTGACTGGCTCTACCGCGCTGCGCTGAGCCGACGACCGACCGACATCGAACGCACCGAGGCGCGGGCGATCCTCGGGACGGAAATGACGGACGAGGGGCTCGCCGACCTGCTGTGGACCCTCTTCATGCTGCCCGAGTTTCAGTTGATCCGGTGAGCCGACGAGCCAGGAGTTCTCTCATGACCCGACGCGACGACTCTCTCCGCGCGATCCACTCGGATCTCGACCGCCGCAGCTTCATGGCGAGCATGGCCGCCGCCTCGCTCGCCGCGATGGCCGCCGGCGAGCCCCGGCTGGTCCGGGCCGACGAAGCCGGCGAGCCGATCAAGCATCCCGAGCCGACCGCCGACTGCTGCATCCTCCTCTGGATGGGGGGCGGGATGGCGGCTCCCGAGACCTTCGACCCCAAGCGGTACGCCCCCTTCGAGGTTGGGCTGGCGTCCGACAAGATCCTCAGCACCTTCCCGGCGATCGACACGAGCCTTGACGGCGTCCAGATCTCGCAAGGGCTGGAGCATGTCGCCCAGGTGATGGACCGCGCGACCCTGATCCGGTCGCACGTTCAGCCCGACCTCGGCAACATCCTCCACTCCCGTCACCAATATCACTGGCACACGGGATACGTCCCGCCGCAGACGGTGGCCGCGCCTCACATCGGGGCGTGGATGGCCAGGGTGCTCGGTCCTCGCAATCCAGCGATCCCGGCGTTCATCGACGTCGGCCAGCGTCTGGAGGGGAATGGGGAGAAGGAAGAGCTAAAGGCCTTCCACACCGCCGGTTTCCTTGGCACGGAGTACGGCCCGTTCTTGCTCCCCCATCCTGACCAGGCCGTCGAGTCCGTCCGTCCCCCCAAGGGGATGGACGCCGAGCGGTTCTCGTCCCGCTACCGCCGCTTTCGCGAACTGGTCAAGCAGAGCCCGATGGGGAGCGCCGGATCGGAGTATCAGCAGGAATCGATGCTCCGCGCCATCGAGAACGCTGACCGCCTGCTCAACTCGCCCGACCGCCGGGCCTTCGACCTGGCGCTCGAGCCCAAGGACTCGTACGATCGGTACAACACGGGGCGGTTCGGCCTGGGCTGCCTGCTGGCCCGTCGGCTCGCCGAGGCTGGCGCCCGGTTCATCGAGGTGACAACCGAGTACGTCCCGTTCCTGCACTGGGACACTCATGAGAACGGCCACGCGACCTATGCTCGGCTGAAGTCGGAGATCGACCGGCCGATCGCCCAACTCGTCCTGGACCTGGAGGCGCGCGGCCTGCTTGACCGCACGCTGATCGTCCTCGCCAGCGAGTTCAGCCGCGACATGATGATCGAGGGCGTCCCCGGCAGCACGGCCAGGGACCAGTCGCGGGCCAAGGCCGAGGTGATGGAGAAGCCGATCCACTACGGCCTCCACCGGCATTTCACCGGCGGAAGCTCCGTGGTCCTCTTCGGCGGCGGCATGAAGCGAGGGTACGTCCACGGGGCCACCGCCCCTGAGCGTCCCTGCTTCGCGTTCAAGGATCCCGTGACGGTCACCGACCTCCACGCCACGATCCTGACCGCCATGGGGATCTCCCCCAAGACGGCCTTCGACATCGAGAAGCGGCCCTTCTACGCCACCGAGGACGGCAAGGGCAAGGCGGTCCGCGACCTCTTCGCCTGACCGCCCCGCGTCGTTACGCCTGTTCGCCCAGGGGTGTCGGAAAGACCAGCGACTCGGCCTCTTCGGGCTGCTCGTCCTCCTCCATTTCTCCCGTCGTGACCAGGCCGACCGACGCAAGGATGACGATCATGGCCGTCCAGGCGGCGGCCGTGATCGGCTCGTGCTCCACCAGGCTGCCCAGGAGAACGGCGACCACCGGGTTGACGTAGGCGTAGGTTCCCAGCCGCGCCGGGGACGTTGCCGTGATGAGCCAGCCGTAGGCCGTGTAGCCGAGCAGCGAGCCGAAGACGATCAGATAAACCCAGGCCGCCGCCGAGGCTGCCGAGACGTTGGCCGCGTGAAAGGTCTGGGCCTCGCCGCGAAGCAGGCCGAGCGTGACCAGGGTCGCGCCGCCGGCCAGCATCTGCATGCCCGTCGAGAGCGCCGTCGAGTCCGGCAAGGCCGCCTCGCGGAGGTAAAGCGAACCGACGGCCCAGGAGAAGGCGGCCAGGATGATCGCCAGCGAGCCGATCAGCATCATCCCGCCGGCGTCGCCCTCGCCGCCCCCCGGCAAGACCAACGCGCCGACGCCCGCAAGCCCGATGGCCAATCCCGCCGTGATCCTCGCCCCGGGACGTTGGCCCCCGAAGAAGGCCCAGGAGGTCAGCACGAGCCACAACGGCTCGGACGCGATCAGCAGCGCCGTGATGCTCGACGGGACGAACTGCTCCGCCCAGGTGACGCAGCCGTTGCCGACGGCCAGCATCAGGACGCCGCCCACCGCGGCCCGTCGCCACTGCCCCGCCGACGGGAAAGCCGAGCCTCGGGCCAGCGACAGGCCGCAGAGGATCGAGCCGGCGACCAGGAAACGCGACCCCGCCATGAGCAGAGGCGGGAGCGTCTTCAGGCCGATCCGGATCGCCAGGTAGGTCGATCCCCAGACCATGTACACGATCGCAAAGGCCGCGATGAGCAGCCACGTCCGACGTTCAAATCGCATCACCCTGTCCCTCGGACGTTCCCGGGATCGGGACCGTCGCCGTTTCCTTCAGCGTCTCCATGACGATGGTCGTTCGCGTCGACCGGATCGAGGGAATGACGCCGATCTTCTCCCGCAGCAGCTTGCCCAACGCCTCAACGTCCGACGTCCGGATCTTGATGAGGTAGCAGTCCTCCCCCGCGATGTGGTGGACCTCCTGCACCTCGGGGATCGCCGCCAGCACCTGGGCCGACGCCACCCCCCCCACCGGGTCGTCCGACTTCACGAACGTGAACGCCACGAGCCCATACCCGAGCTTCCGCGCATCGACCCGCGCCTCATACCCGCGCAGGAGCCCGCGCTCCTCCAGCTTCTTCACCCGCTCCAGTACCCCGGAGGGCACCATTCCCACTCTTCGGGCGAGTTCTGCATTGGTGATCCGGGCTTCGGTCTGAAGATAATTCAGAATTTGGCGGTCGATGTCGTCGATCATTCGGCTAGGTCCTCGGATCTGAGAATTCTGACCGACGGAAGCATTTCTGTCAACGCCGAGGTTCTTGATTTGCACGATTCCGCCGAACATCATTCGCCGAATCTTTGTTCCGTGGGATGATCGTTCGCGTTTGCTAGACTAATCGGAGTGATTTCAGGTTCGCGGAAGCCCCGAAAGGCGGGCGAACCGAACGTGGCGCTGAGATGTCCGGTTACTCCGAGCGAGCCCGCCCCGGGACGTGAATCCTTATTTCAAGGCCCTGTCCGATGTACGTACCAGCCACGTTTCGCGAGTCCGACCCGACGAAGCTCCGCGCATTCATGCGGGAGAACAGCTTCGCCACGCTGGTCACGCAGGGGGAGGAGGGGCTGACGGCCTCGCACCTGCCGCTGCTCCTCGACGCCGAGGTCGGGCCGCACGGCCGGCTGTTCGGGCACATGGCCAGGGCCAACCGCCAGTGGCGGGGCGTCTCGGGCGAGGCCATGGCCGTGTTCGCCGGGCCGCACGTCTACGTCTCGCCCTCCTGGTACGAGGCGGAAGGAACCGTCCCGACCTGGAACTACGTCGCCGTTCACGCCTACGGGACGTTCGAGATCGTCGAGGACCGCGAGGGCCTGCTGGACATCCTCCGACGCTCGGTCCTCGCCTACGAATCGCCCCGGCCTAAACCCTGGACGTTCGACGAGTCGCACCCCGCGATCGAGGGCATGCTCAAGGCGATCGTCGGCTTCCGAATCGAGATCAGCCGCATCGAGGGGAAGTGGAAGCTCAACCAGAACCATCCCGAGGAGCGCCGGCGCAAGGTCGTCGGAGCCCTGGAGGTTCGGGCCGACAAGGACTCGCAGGAGATCGCCCGGCTGATGCGGGAATCATTGGAAGGTTGAAAGCCCAACGCCTCACGAGAAGCGAGTGCGTCTCCAAAGCACCATCCCGCCGACCGCGAGGAAGACCAGCGAGAACGCCGAGAGCACGGCCATCCAGTGATAATCCATGGCGATCGCCGGGCTCGAGGCATTCAGTCCGAGCCATACGAAAATCGCCAGCGCCCCGGCCACGATCAGGAACTCCCACCAGGGACGACGCCCCGATGCGGTTTCAGTCGCTTCTTCCCCACCCACCGCGGCGGCGACCTCAACGGGGTCCAGACCGTAGCGGCGGCATTCGCGTTCCATCGCGAGCCGCCATGAGGCCTGCTCGGAAGCCGGCGCTTCGGCCAGGCCGATCGCGACGGCCCCGGCGATCATGACCAGCGAGCCGCCGACGACCAGCATGCGAGCCTCGGTGCTCAACGCGGCCAACTCGCCGAAGACGAGGGCACCCCACGCCAGGCCCCAAAGCTGGTTCGTGTTCGAGAGCGGGATCCCCCGGCCAATGCCGATGTACTTCGCCGCGTACTGCTGGAAGAGGTCGCCCAGAACCCAGCAGAACCCGCCCAGAAACAGCCAGAAAAGCGACGGCATCGCGCGGCTCAACTCGGTTTGAAGGCCGCCCACGCCTCCCTGGTAGATCAGGGCGAGAGGCAGGGTCGTCCCCAATTCGCCGACCGTGAACACGGTGACGAACGAGAGCGGGTTCATGCCGCTGATGTAGGCCTTACGATAGGGGATATACATCGTCCCCCAGAGAACGCCCGCCCCCAACGCCGCGAGGATCCCGCGCGTCCGGGCACCCTCGGCGATGGTGGCGCTGGAATGCTGCGTCGCGTAGGCCAGCAGGCATGCGCCGATGACGATCGCGCCGGCGCCGCCGAGAACCTTGGCCCAGTCCTTCGTCTCCGACCCGCGAAGCTCGTTGAACAGCAGCCAGCCCCAGAACAGGCCGATCAGGCTGTTGGTATTCCAGAGCGGAAAGGCGATGGAGAGGCCGACGTCGCGGATTGCGAAGACCGTCAGCGTGTTGGCCACCGCCCAGAGCATCCCCGCGAGGATCGCCCAGACGATCAGGTGGGGCCTGGCCTTCAGGTCGCTCGCCAGCGAGTGCGTCCCCCGCAGCATGACGGGGACTGTCCAACGGGCGACGAACACTCCGGCGACCATCCCCAGCGAGACGATGAACGGCGTGAGCCCCGCGGCGACGAGCTTCGTCGGAGCCTCCGCCGCTCCCAACCAGGCCCCGGCGGCCAGCCCGCTGGTCACGCCCACGCCGTGCAACGACCTCGGCGCGCGCACTTCGACTTCCGGGGACTGAATCGTCATAGTTTCACTTCAGCATGGAGAGGAGCGCCAGCCCGCCGGCCAGCACGACGACCGGGATCCAGAATTGAACGTCGCTGAATACGGCCTTCGCGTTCGAGATCTTCACGACCAGACACCTATGATCGTAAGGACGAAGGACGCCAGGATGAAGTAGAGGGCGGCAGCGGCGATGGAGATGAGCCCGGTCCAGACATAGCGGAGAATCGGGTTGCGCGTCGCTCGATAGACCTTCTGGTTGACGACCCAGGCGCCGGCCCCACATCCACCGCCGATCCCTCCGCCCACGACAACGAGGACGAGCGGGAGCGCGAGCCAGGCCTGAACGTACCAGGGCAATTTGGGTTCCGCCGCCGTCTCCTCTGTAGTGACGGCGGCCGTCGAGGACGGGGATTCTTCGTCGGTCATGGAGCCTCCGGGATCGACTCACCAGGCGAGCTGCGCCGGGAAGTACTCGGCGATCAACTCCTGGTAGTAAGGCGTCAGGGCCTTGACGTCGGGCTTGGTGTGGCCCTTGGAGTACAGGTCGTACGGGTTGAACTTGCGGACCCACTCCAGCAGGCGACGGTCCTTCTCGTTCGTCAGGTGCGTGTACGCCCCGGCGCGGTGCCAGGCGTAGAACGAGTGGTACCGGATCATCGCCAGACCTTCCTCGGGGAGGTAGTCCTTCACGACGTTGTAAAGGTACTCGTCGTGGCCCCACGAGAGATGGACCTCGTCCAGGCCGCAGCCTTCCCGGTAGATGCCGCAGGGCGTCTGATATTCGGCGACCTTCGAATCCGGGTTGTCGGCGAAGAACTCGGGGAAAACGATCTCCTCAGAGTAGGCGCAGCCAACGGGGAACGTGTCGCCGACGACCGCCCACTGGGGCTCGCCGAAGAGGCAGAGGATCTTCCCCAGATCGTGGACGAGCCCGGTGAGGATGAACCAGCGGGGATGGCCGTCGGCGCGGATGGCCTCGGCCGTCTGCATCAGGTGCTCGATCTGGGAGAGATCCGTATCCGGGTCGCTGTCGTCGACCAGCGTGTTGAGGAACTCCATCGCCTCCCAGACGCCCATCACCTTGCGCTGACGCGGCAAGTACTCGCGCTTCTTGGCGAGCACGAAGTCGAGCGTCTGGTTGGTGTGCTGGAGCTTGTAGAACTCCCGGACGCCGGCCCGGACGTTCTTGCGGTAGTCGCGGAACTCAGACTCCTTCTTGCCCTCGCGGGTGAGCGGCGCGTCGGCCTCGTCGGTGACGTGCGCCGACTCCCAGTCGTCCAGGTCGGCCAGGGGACTCTGCTGCTGCGCGTCTGCGATCGACTTGGACATGTTGGGACGACTCCTGCAAAACCGGAGGTTCAGCGACGGACGGGCGATCGGATATGAGGGTTTCGCACGACCCTGATCGACCCATTGTAGAATCGACCCGAGGATCGCGTCACCTTGAAACGGCTCTCACTTCGCGGCAGCAGCCGCGGCCGGCTTCGCGGGGGAGAGCAAACCCTGGTCGGATAGCCATTCGTCGAGGCGAACGGGCCAGTTCTTGATCGAGGCCAGCTTGGAGCGGCGGCCGAGATTGAAGCCGTGGCCGCCGTGAGCGAAGACGTGGGCCTCCACCGACGCGCCGGCGTCGCGATACGCCTGAAACAACTTGGCGATCACCTTGGCTGCTCCTTTGTCGTCGTCGGCGACGATCAGGAAGGCCGGCGGCGCGTCCTTGGGGACGGTCTCCGGACAGCCGAGCGGTCCGGGATAGACCTGGACCAGAAAGTCGGGCCGGGCGCTCAGGCGATCGATCGGGTCCTTGGCATCGGAGTCGCCGCCGTTAGGACCGAAGGCGACCATCGACGCAACCTCGCCGCCGGCCGAAAAACCCATGATCCCCACCCGCGCCGGATCGATGCCCCATTCCGAGGCCTGACTGCGGACGAGTCGTATCGCGCGAAGGCCGTCTTCGCGCGCGTGCTCCTCGATCTTGTACGGCGAGCCCTCTTCACGCCCGAGTCGATACTTCAGCACGAACGCCGCCACTCCGGCCTCGTTGAGCCGTTTTGCTGCGTCAATCCCCTCGGCGTTGTAGACGAGCAGCCGGTGGCCGCCGCCGGGGCAGATCACCACGGCCGCGCCGGTGGCCTTCTCCTTCGGCGGCAGGAAGACGGTGAGCGAGGGGTTGTGGATGCTCTTGACCCAGTAGTCCTTGGCCTGTTCGGGCTCGCCTCGACGCGCCTCGAATCCCGGCGCTCCGGCCGGCCAGAGGGGAACGACTTCAGGCTCCTTGGTCTGGGCGGCCAGCACGCGGATGGTCAGCAGGACCGCGAGGATCATGGACATGGAGATGTTCCTGTGGGCGAGGTCATCCGATCTGGGCGAAGGCCCGCTTCATGGCCCGGGCGGTCGTCGCCACGGCGGCATCGGCGGGCATCGTGCGGAGGGTGGCGTTGAACGGCTCGGCGCGGACGGGGCCGTCGTAACCGATGGCGGCGAGCGCCGAGAGGAACCCCTTGGCGTCGATGACCCCCGTGGAGCAGGGGAGTTCACGGACGCCGTCGCGCTGCTGGTCGAGCGGCACCGAGCGCGGGGCGTCGTTGAGGTCGCAGGCGACCACGTCCTTCGCCGTCAGCCCTTTGAGGTCGTCGACCGTTTCGCCGGCCGTGTACCAGTGCCACGAATCGAGGACCAGGCCGACGTTCTCGCGGCCGATCTCGGCGATCAGGTCGCGCATCTCGGCCATCGTATGGAGGAACGGGAAACGCGAGGACGTCCACGCCGTCTTCGGCCCCACGTACTCAAGACCGAGGCGGACGCCGTGATCGCCGAGCACCTTCGCGACCTCGCGCAGGCGCTCGGCGTGGCGTCGGAAGTTGGCGACGTAGGTCAGCCGATCCGACCCCGGCGCGATCCACGTCCCGACGCGCGTTACGCCGGCCCGTTGCAGGGCTGCGGCCTGCTCGGGAAGCTCCGACATCCCCTTGCGGAAATCCTCGTCCCCGCCCCGGAAATCGACGGGCAATCCCGCGGCTCCCCAGGTCAGGTCGTTCGCCTTGAGCTTGGCCAGCAGCGTTGAGAGTTGGTCGGACGAAAGCTTTGCAAGCTGCACCGCGTCGGCGCCGATGGACTCGAAGCCGTGCTGGTGGGCCAGGTCCACGGCCTGCGACAGGTCGGCTTTCACGCCGAGGTTGCCGCAGACGAGGTCGATGGTCATCTTGCGGGATAATGAAGCCTCAGCCCCCCGCGCCAGCCCTGGCAGGCAGGTTGTGCAGGCGAGCAATCGGAGGAAATCCCGTCGTCGAAGCTGAGGCGTCGTCATGGTGGAGCTCACCGTCCAGGGGAGGTTCTGTCGCTGGGGTCCAGCTTACGTCTGCGGTTGCAACCTTCGCCACGGGCCGCCCCTCTCGAATTCGGACGATCCGAATGAAATCACGTCGAATTCTTCGGAGTGGGTGATATCGTGGAAGCTCCTGCTGGAGGCTTTGGATCGGAAGAGAGGGGAGGGGATGGAATTCATGGCGGCTTTCGTTTTCGTTCCGCTGTTCGCCATCATCGCTGCAGCCTGGATTCAACTTGTGAAGAAGGCTGGATACTCGCGGGTTTGGGTGTTCTTGCCGCTTCTGATCGGGCCATTGGCCGTCCTGGTCGTCATCCTCAAGGAATGGCCGGTCCATCGCGAGCTGGGCTGGCGGCGCTTCCTCGATGGATCGACGTCCGACGATCTGGTGGAGATGGTCGAGCGGTACGCGCTCGATCTGGAGCAGGCCGGCGACTGGAAACAGGCGACGCGGGTCTACCAGGAACTCGCCCGCCGAATCCCGGAATCGGCGGAATACTACGCGAAGAGCGCAAGTCGATTCGCTTCGCCGCCGCCCCTGCTTTGGGATTGAGGAGCCGCGTCGGGCAACGACGTCCCGCTCTCTCTGACTCGATCGGACCGGTCGGGCCTCGTCACGAACGGGATTCCTGCTTTCGGTCGCTCCGGTAGCGTGGGCCCTCGCCGGTGCGGAGCCAGTGCGGCTCGGCGCCCGTCTCGTCAAGGAAGGCCAGGAGGACGTCGCTGGGGATGCGGACTCCGGTTTCGTAGTCGTACCAGGAGCGGACGGGGATCCCCAATCGGCGGGCGAGTTCCGGGCCGCCGCGCTCGCCGAAGAGGTCTTCGCGGATCTGCGCCAGGCGGTCTGAGAACGCCCGCTTGGCTTCGAGTACCTCTGGCGATGGCCCCTCTGGCGATGGCCCCTCGGGCTCCTGGATGTGCTGCATGAGGGCCCCCTGGTTCCAGGTGTCCCAGCCCTCGACCATGACGCCGTCCTTGAAGCGGAGCCAACTCGTGCCGCGAGCGAAGATCGGCTCGTGGGACGGAGGGACGCCCAGGCCGTCGCCGGTGTGCGTGCCGGAGATCGTCCAGCGCACCACCACATCGTCGCCTTGGGCGAGGGTGTCCTCGATCTGAACTCTGAGATCCGGAATGGCCTCGAGGAACGAGTCGCGGACCCGTTTGAAGGGCTCGCAGCCGACGACGTCCCCGCCTTCCATGTGACCGACGGAGGTCTCGCAAAGCAATTCGTCGATGGTATCGGCCCGCCGTTCGTTCCATACTTCCTCGAACCATCGCTTCGACTTCTCGCGATTCGCGAGACTCGCCAACAGGATCTCCGCCGGGACGGTCGGCGGGCCGTTGCTCGGTCGCAGTGGGCCGGTCGGCTCGCCCCGTTCGAGCTTTTCGAGGGCCTCGCGCAGCAACTCCACGGGACTTCGCTCGCCGGGGGCCGACGGCCCGCCGGCGTTCTTCGAGGCGAGGGCAGCCGCGGCCTGGTGCTGCTCATGGAGGTGTTGCATGAGGGCCCCCTGGTTCCAGGAGTCCCAGCCCTCGGTCATCTGACCGTCCTTGAATCGGTGCCAGGTCATCCCCCGCGCGGCGATCGACTTGTTGCAGGGGGGGACGCCCAGACCATCGCCGGTGTGGGTGCCGGAAACGGTCCAGCGAACCACCACGTCGTCGCCGGCGGCGACCGTGTCCTCGATCTCGAACTTCAGGTCCGGGAATGCGGTGAGGAACAAATCCCGAACCTGCTTGAAGGGCTTGCGGCCCACGAAGTCGCCGGACTCCATGTGGCCGAGCCCCTCCTCATGGAGCAACTCGTCCACAACCTCCGCACGTCGCTCGTTCCAGACCTCTTCGAACCATCGCCGCGACAGGTTGCGATTCGCGTCGCTCACGTCGGCCTCCATTGGCATATGTTCCCGGATCGGTCGAGCGGGGCCCAGCAGCCTCGAGAGGAGATCTTCCGCCGGTTGTCGCATTCTCCCTAATTAGTACTTAAGAGTACAGTCTCACGCTGCGATCCAGGGCGGTCGGCCCCCCGCGTTTAGCGCGAGTGGCAACCGATGCACTGGTGCTGGAACGCGAAGCCCGGTGGAGGGTTGAGCCATGTCGCGGCTTCAGCGGCGTACTTGGTGCCTGTGAGGCCGTCGCGGGCCGCCTCAAGCTGCGCGACGGCGTCGTCCTTGCGGCCCAGGCCCATGTAGGCCTCGGCCAGACCCATACGCAACTCACCCAGGGGATGGGTCCCGATCTTGTCGAAACGGTCTTTCTGGGACTCGTAGACGACCTCCAGGTCCCCCGCGGCCTTGGCGAGCATCTCCCCCTTCGTCTCGGCCTGCATGCTCCGCGACGCGGGGAGTAGCACCACGGCGCGGGGGATCCGCACACCGACGTCCTTCGGTTCGAGGGCCACGGCGCGATCCATGTCGGCCAGTCCTGTTTGCCAGAGCTTAAGCCCCTCCTCGCGATCCTTCCTGCGGAAAGCCTGACCTCCCTGGAAGGTTCTCGCGGCTCCTCGCCAGACCAGGGCCTTGGCGTAGTCGGGTTTCTGTTTCAGGGCCGCTTCGCAAGCGTCCAGGCCGCGAGCCATGGATTTCTCGTCTCCCCGAAACCCGGCGAAGATTTCCTCGCGGACCTTCAGGTCGAAGCGGTCGTCGTCGCCCGCCAGGGCCAGGCTGATGGGCAGGGCCAGCATCGTCGCGATCAGAAGGCGTCTTCGTCTTCGCATCTCATCCTCCACGAGGGATCGCCGCAGCCGACTGCCGTTCGGGGCTAATCCGCAGCCCGGGCGATCTTACCGGGAGATGTTCGTCGCGTCGTGGGTGTTATTGCGGACTGCATCCATCGCGGCGGTTCGCGGACTGCGGATCGACCATCTGACCGACGCCCCACCCACACGTGCGATCCCCGGCCTGAGCTCAGCGCCGACGGCGGCGGCTGTGGTGATTGTGCTGATTTTCTGGGCGAGAGCAGGGCGGGTTTCTGATCTGGCCGGGAACAGAAATTCGGTCTCGGTTGCACACATATCGATAGAGCGACCTTGTTGCGCGATCCCCACTGCGGCCGGACTGATAGGATCGTCGCGAAGGCGCTTTTCTCCGATGCGGGAATGTGATTCGCGTCAATCGAAGCCAACGTGGAAGGGATCGTAAAGGCTATGGCCGCAACGGTTTTCCCACGATCGGGAGGTGCCTCCGCGGCGGCGAACGAACCCGATTCGAAGCCGTTCGCGAAGGCGTGCCGCGGCTGGGCCCGCGGCGGCGCCTTCCCCGGCCGATCTCGGGCGCAAAAGCGTGAGCGGCGATCGAGAAATCGCCGATCGAACCCGATTCCGAGATCCGTTTTCTGCGTTCAACCGACCACGAGGAATGCACTTCCGTCGAACCGACCCGCTCGACGGCTGGCGCGAACGAACCCAATTCGGAGGCCGAACCGACCCGCTGGATCACTCCAGGCGAGCCCCTTCGACGGCCAGGTCGATCAGCCGGTCGATCGGCTGGTCGGCCGCCCAGGAGAGGGCCCGAAGGTGGATGAGGCGGAAGAGCGGGTCGTCGTAGGTCCAGGTGTAGTGGCCGGGGATCGAGACGAAGACCCGGCCCTTGCCCTGGCGTCGCGTCCACATCAGGGGCCGGGCGGCGTCTTCCTCGGGGCCGGTGGCGAGGACCTCGATTCGCGACGTGTCGCCGCGGAGGTTCCAGTAGCTCTCGTCGACCAGGTGGAACTTCGTCGGCAGGCCCTCCGTGATCGGCGACTTCGGGTCGGTGAAGGTCAGGTCGAGGGCCCCGTGGCGATACTTGGCGCCCGGTCCCCAGGCCAGGCCGATCAGGTCGGCGAGGGCGTCCGGCGACTTCCCCCCGTTGACCGCGAAGTGGATGACGACCAGCCCGCCGCCGCGGTCGAGATAAGCCCGCAACTTCGCCGCGCGGTCGTCGGACCACCTCGCGTTCATGGAGTTCCAGACAATCACGTCGGAGTCGTCGGCGAATTCCAACCCGTCCCCATCCTTGACCTCGCGGACCGTGACGCCGGGGGAGGTTCCCAGCAGTTTGGACCAGCGGTCGAGCCACAGGGGATAGTCGTGCTCGTCGATCCCGTGGTCCTTGACGCCGGCGGCCAGCGTGATGCGGAGCGGCTTGGCGGCGCCGTCGGCCGGGGCCTTGCGACCCTTCGTCGCGGCCTCCCACTCGGCCCGGGTACGGGGCGGCGGGGCGTCGTCGCGGTGGATCGGCGCGGGGGCCGGGGGCTTCTGGAGGAGGAACGCCATCAGGTGCTTGAAGTTCGCCGGGCCGATCGCGGCGGGGAGCCCCTCGGGCATCGTCGAGATCCCCGTCGGCTTCATCTCCTCCACGTCCGACCGCGACAGGACGATCTCCTCGCCCGTCGTCAGGCCGACGCGCAGGCGGTTGTCCTCGGTGCGGACCGAGCCGGCCAGACTGCGGCCGTCGTTCAGGGCGATCTGGTAGGCGATGTAATCGGGGTTGATCGCCGCGCTGGGCTGCGAAACGTCGCGCAGGACCGACTCGAAATCACGCTCGACGAGGTTCGACAGATCGGGGCCGATCTTGCCGCCTTCGCCGCGGATCGTGTGGCACCTGGAGCATTGGGCCGCGGCTCCGAAGAAGACCTCGCGGCCCTTCCGCCAGTCGCCCCCCGCATATTCAGGAGGGAACGTCGGTTCGGCAGCCGCCGGCGCAGAGGACTCGTCGCCCACGCTCGCCCACGGCAGCAGCATCCGGCCCGGCGGCAACAGCCGTTCTCGGGCGTCCTCGTTGGTCCGGAAGCTGAATTCAAGCTCGCCGCCGAAACCCGTCGGGCAGGTGATCGCGAATGGGATCGGAGCTTCGGAGACGGCGTCGAAGGTCAGTGTTACCTCGACGCGGCCGTTGGGGATCTCCTTGGTCTCGACCTTCGCGCCGGGGGCCTCGACGCGAAGTCGGTGGGGACCTTGGAACGACAGCACGGGCTTCTCCACGGGGAGGACGGAGTCGACGGTCGATCCCGGCTGGACGGCGGGGCGGAGCAGATCCTTGAGCCGCAGTTGGGTCCGGAGCGAGATCTCGCCCACGGTGGCGGAGTAGGCCCAGAAGCGTTGGTGCTCGGGGCTGGCGAAGGTCTGGCCTCGCGCCGCGGCCAGGTCGAGATGCGGCAGCCAGGCGACCGCCTTGAGTCGGTGATCGGCCGACTCCCAGCGGGCCTCAACCCCCGACAGGCTGAAGGCGAGATCCGTTTCGGCTCGCTGGGCGAGCGATACGGCCTTACCGCTCGTTCTTACCGGCGACGTGGTTCGGCCAAGGCCGGGGAGCGTGACTGCGTAGGGGACCGCCGCCCATTGCGAGTCGGTGGAAAGGATGAGCGTCTGACGGTCGGGGGACAGACTGACGCCTCGGACGGCCAACGTTTCGCGGGGGGCGGCGAGTTGCATGGCGACCACCGCATAGCCGGGACGGAGCGTCTCGAAGCGATCCGCCGGACCGACGGCGCGGCCGTATTCGATCTTCGCGCCCTTCGCCAGGTCGTGGAGTGTGGCCGGGTCGAGGGGCCGGTCAAAGGCGATGCGGACCTCGCGAGGCCCGTTCGACCACGCGAGCGAAGGCCGCGGCAGGTTGGAGCCCGCGTAGCGGACCTTGAACAGCTTGCCTTTCCCTTCGGGGCCGCTCCCCCAGTCGGGCGCGCCGCTGTGGGCGGCGACCACGAGGGAGCCGTCGGCCCCGACGCAGGCGTCGACCAGCAGCATCCCCGCCGAGGCGATCAGTTCGGTCTTCGCCGCGTACTCGCCGCGGACCTTGGTCAAGTGGGTGCGATAGAGCTTGCCTCGCGAGTAGCCGGCGACGAGGGCGTCGCCCGCCCACCACTCGGGACCGAACCGGGGTTCGCCGCCGACGCCGTTGAAGGTCAGGCCGCAGGTCGACTGGTGCTGCGGGGTGTAGTCGAACGTCGAGGGCTCGTCGATCACGTCGGGAAGGTGCTTCGCGTGTCGCGGGGGGAAGCCGTAATGACGGCCGGGCCGGATGTGCAGGAGTTCGTCGAACGGGTTGCCGTTGGGGAGCCAGGTCGCCCCTTCCTGATCGGTGGCGAAGAGGTCTCCCTCGGCGTTGAATTCCAGGCCGACGGGGAAGCGGATGCCCGTGGCGACGATCTCGCGACTCTGGAAGTCGGGAGCGACCTTCAGGATCGTCCCGCGCTCGCTCTTCACGTCGTAATGCGCCTTCCCCTGAGCGTCGATCAGGTAGGCGTTGGTGAAGTTCTGACAGCCCGTGCCGACATAGATCGACCCGTCCGGCCCGAGCGCGACACCCATCGCATCGACGCTGTGGATCAACTCCGGCCAGCCCTTCGCCACGACGATCTCGCGGTCGGCCCGGTCGTCGCCGTTGACGTCCACGATCAGCACGCACTTCCCCTTGCAGGGGATGAACAGGCCCGAGCCCAGCTTGTACCCCGGCGGCGTCAGGGCCGCGTCGAGCGGCGAGACGATCGAGCCGCGACCGTCCCAGAAGAGGTCGGCCCGATCCTCCAACCCGTCTCCGTCGGTGTCGGAGAGGACGTGGATCGTGCCGTCGTAGCAAACGGCGAAGAGCTTGCCATCGGGCCGGCGCTTGAGGTTGTTGACGTTCTTCAGGTCGAGGGGAAGCTCATAGACGTCGAAGCCCGGGACGAGCATCTGGAACAGGGGCGGGTTCTTCACGGTCTCCAGGCGATGGCCGCTTGTCGTGGGGACTGTCTTCAATACGTCGGTGAGGCCGCGGTGCTTGGCGTCGAGGTAGCCTCGAACGGCGGCGGCCTCGGCGTCGGTCAGGGCCCGGTCGTAGAAGAGGACCTCGGCGACGTCGCCGTGGAGGAAGCCCTGGACGTACGGGGGCCTCGCCTCATTGCTGTAGAGTCGCGCGCCGAGGGTTATCCGGTCGAGCCGCATCGGTTCGAGCTTGCGCGGGCGGGGGCGTTGGGGGAGGTCGTCGACGGCCGGCGAGATCCACGCCCCGTCCGGCCCGACGCCGATCCGGACCGCGAGCGTCAGGAATTCGCCGAACTCGCGGGGCGATTCGAGGACGTTGGCGAAGCCCTGGAATCCGTGGCCTTCAATATTCAACGTGTCGAACCGCGTCGAGGCGGCTGGACCCAGGTCGACGTTCAGGCCCGACGTGTAGTCGTTCTTGCCGTTCTCCGCCCCGGCCAGGAATCCGCGGAACATGCCCAGGTTCGAGGCTGGCGCCGTCACGACGAAGACGGTGGCCGCGCGGACGTCGCCGGGGATTCCCTTCGCCTCGAAGCAGTCGTCGACGCCGTCGAACCGCACGAACGATCGGCCCGAGGCCTGGATGAGCCGAGGCCGGGCTGTCGGCCTCGGCTGGGCGAAGTCGCGACGCTCGCCGGAGGCGTCGGGCCAGGATTCCATTGGGGCGTTGGGCGAGGCCGCGCCGCCCGGTGGACGGCGGCTGGCGTCGAGCCAGAGGCGAAGGCCTTGCTTGACCGGGAGGTTCGGATCGGCCCAGGGTTCCACGTCGGCCCGGGAAGGCTTCGTCTGGGCCGCCAGGCAGACCGCCAGGACGGCAAGAAGCCCGGCCTTCGTCAGGAGCCCGGTCGCCGGCCGTGTGCACAACTGGCGCGTCATGGGAACTTCCTCCTCGCTCCGCGGAAACGGTTCGACGCGACTCGACGCGTGACGCCCGCGACACGCTGCGATTTTAGCAGCCCCCGGAATGCGCCGAAATCCATCGACGTAATGCGTCTCCGTGTCTTTCTGGAGCGACGAACGATGACAGGAATCGATGATGTCGACTTCCCGCGACACGGGTTTGAGGGATTGAGTAATCACGGGTTCATTTCTTCGAACGCCCGTCAGAATCCGCGTCCCACGATGCTAGCATCCCGTTCATCCCCCCCGAAACCATTAGAAGTTCCTTCCGGTTGGTTGGAGCGGGGGATTTCCCACCTGTTGTTCGTGCAGGCATCTTCAAAAACGAGGGTTAAGCATGCGAATGGGATCGCTTTCGCGTGGTCGCGCTGCGCTTTGGGCCGCCGCTTTGGTTCTGACCTGCGGGCGCGGGGTGCTCGCCGACAGTACGGTGATCGTCTACGCCAACAACGGCTTCCCGGGCGACTCGTACACCAACACCGACCCCTACCCGCCGACCACCAATTTGACCATCCCCATCGGCTCGTCGGGCTGGAAGTACGACAATCTTCGGCAGCAGACGACGATCGGCGTCAACACGACCTTCGCGCACGACGGCGACGGATCGGTGTATTTCAATTCGAACAGCCCCACGGGCGTCGGCAAGGCCGACATTGCGTTGGGGAGCTTCGTCGCGTCGGGCGTTTCGCTGGGCTCGCTCTCGAGCCTGACGGCCCTGGCGTACGACTGGTATCGCTCCAGCGCCAGCACGAACTCGGCCGTCCAGGCTCCGAGCCTTCGGATCTACGTGAGCAACGGTACGAACAGCGGCTATCTGGTCTGGGAGCCGACCTACAACGGCGTGGCGGTCACGACGGACGTCTGGCATACGAGCGACGCTTTCGCCGGCGGAACCGGTCTGTTCTGGGCCAATGGAAGCATCCCCGGCGCCGCCGATCCGATCGCCGGGCTGAAGACGATCTCGGACTGGAAGAGCCTCCTGTCGGGATACTACGTCACCGGTATCAACTCGGGCGTCGGCTCGGGCTGGAACGGCCAATTCATCGGTGCGGTCGACGACATCAAGATCGGGTTCGACGGCGTGTCCACGACCTACAATTTCGAGGTCGTCCCCGAGCCCTCCAGCGTGGCTCTCTCACTGATCGCCGGCGCCTGCGGCCTGGCCGAGGCTGTTCGCCGTCGCCGTTCGCGCTGATCCTGATTGCAAGGCCGACTTTCACGAGGGCGTCGTCGGGGTTCTACGCTCCCCGGCGACGCCTCGCATCGGCGTTTCTGGCGTGGGCGTCAGCCTCGGTCGAACCTCGTCGCGAGAGCCTCCACGGTGTCCGCGTGGATCTTCCAGGAAGTCGATGCGTATCCTCCCGAGAGGACCATCGCGACAGGTACGCCGCGTTCGCGGGCCTCGGTGACGACGAGCAGGTCGCGGTCGACCAGGTCCTCGGCGGAGAGTCGGAGGTGGGCCAACGGGTCGCCCTCGAACGGGTCGGAGCCGGCGTTGTAGACGAGCAAATCGGGGCGGAAGTCGTCGAGGATGCGGGGCAGGGAGTCGCGGACGACGTCGAGGTACTCCTGCCCGATGACTCCGGACGGGAGCGGTCGGGGATGGTCCTCGAGCTCCTTCACGGGAGGGAAGACGGCGGTCTCGAACACGTCGAAGATCTCGGCCCACTTCCAGGGACCGATTATCGAGGCGGTTCCGTTCCCCTGGTGGGCGTCGAGATCGACGACGAGGACCTTCTCCACTTTCCCCTCGTCTCGAAGCAGCCGCGCCGCGAGTGGGACGTCCGCGTAGACGCAGAATCCGCCGCCCCACTCAGCGGCCGCATGGTGGAATCCGCCGCCGAGGTTGATGGCCATCCCCTCCTCCAGGGCCAACCGGCACGCCAGGATCGTCCCGCCCGTCGCATATCTCATTGGGGCGAGGATCCGCCAGTCGAGGGTCCATCCCGGCAACCGTCGCAGGATGGGAATCTCCAGGCTCTTCGCGAGCGCCTCGGGATTCCGCGTCGATCGGAGGTACTCTGGCGCGTGCACCTTCAGAAGTTCGTCGCGATCCACCGGCCTGGGCACGACGAAATCCCCGGCGCGTCGTATCCCGCGCGCGATGAGGGCGTCGTGGATTCGCCGGTATTTCCGGCCGTCGAACGGATGCCGTCGCTCCAGCCCGAAGGCCGTCAGGTTATAGCGAGGGTGGTAGACGATCGGGACCATGCGTCGGCTCGGAAGGATCGACCCGGGGAAAGCGAGTTGCCTTGTTCGGCGACTCTGATCCTATTCCCTGCCATCCCCATTATCTCGATGTTCCCGATTTGGATCGGGGGATTCTCGCTCGTCGAGGGGGGAGGTAGAATGGAGGCGGGGCGAGACCGAGAGGTTCGGGCGGCGACGGTCGGAGGTCGGCCGGCGCGGCGGGACCGGAGCCATCAAGAGCGCTGGAATGACCGTATCGGCCAAGTGTTACTACGCGTTACGGGCTATCTACGCCCTCTCCGAGTATCGCGGCTCCGCACCGATGAAGGCCGGCGAGATCGCCGAGAAGCAACACATCCCGATCAAGTTCCTGGAGGCGATCCTCAACCAACTCAAGGGAGGGGGATTCGTCAACAGCCGCCGGGGTGCGGAAGGGGGCTACCTCCTTGCCAAGAATCCCGAGGAGTTGACGATCGGCCAGGTCATCCGGTTCATCGACGGCCCGGTCGCCCCCGTCGACTGCGTCAGCCAGTCGCGCCCCAAGGAGTGCGAGTACCCCGGCCACTGCCCCTTCTTCGGCTTCTGGGGCCGCGTCCGCCAGGCCATCGCCGACGTCGTCGACCAGACCACGTTCGCCGACCTGGTCAAGGAGAACCGAGACCTGGGCTTCGTCTACGTCGCCGACTGGACGATCTGAACCGCCGCGCGCTCAGCGACGCCGTTGCGAATCGCCCCAGGGAGGCGGTCGTGACGGCGTCGGCGTTTCGAAGGGGGAAGTCCGTCCGCTCAGCAAGAGCAGCAGACGGGCATTCCGTTCATGCAGACGCAGCAGACGCAGCCCGACTTCATCATGGCGGTCATGCAGTCGCAGCAGGCCTGGATCATCTTGCAGCATTCGGCGTCGCCGCTGGTGCAGGTGATGCAGACGCCGTCGGCGGTGGGCTCGCACTTGCACATGGCCATCGCCATGTTGCAGCAGCACATCATCATGCCGTTCATCATCATGCAGCAGGAGCACATCCCGCCGGCCATCATCGTGCAGAGGTTCTGCATCATCGTCGCCGACGTCGCGTCGTCGCACTTGCAGACCATCTTCATACCGCCGTCGCACTTCATCATCGTGATGGTGCACCGGGGAACCATCATCCACTGGGGCGTCGTCGGCATGGCGGAGCCGGTCGGCATCCCCATGTTCATCCCCATCCCCATGTTCATTCCCATCGCGCCACGGTCCATCATCATCGTGGTCATCGGCAAGCTCCCCGGATGAGAGTCCATCGATCCTCGGGGCGGTTCGTCCGCCTCGGCACTCCCATACAGTTACTAAACACGGCTGCCCGGAGCAACATAATTCATCAAAGAACTTTGATGTATCATGACCTTCTCGATAAGCCTGATCGGCTCGCGTAGTATTCCGAGGGCGATATCCGATAAAGATGACGGGAAAACTCAGGATTAAACTTGACAATGACGATAGGAATGGTAATTATGGAGTGGAAGTCCCGACCGATCCTCCACTGAGGCTTTTAGTCATGTCTCGAATCTCCTGGACGCTCGCCTCCTCGTCCGTGTCGGTTGCTCAGGCCGCTGCCTCGACGTATGAGCCTGTCGCTGCTTCGTTTACGCCGGTCGCGGGTGGCTTCATGGTGGGCAGCCCCTGGGCGGCGATGTACCGGTTGGCTTACGAGCAGGCGCTGGCGATGACCGGGCCTTCGCGTTTTCAGAAGATGCTTGAACCCTGTATGAACTGACGGTCAGGGAGTTGTCGTCGACGTGAGGCGTATTCCAGGAGGGAACTCGTGAGGATATCGGCTAAGGCGGAGTACGCGTGCCTCGCGCTGATCGCCCTGGCCGACCGTCATGACGGCGACCGGCCCGTGCCGATCCGCGAGATCGCCGACGCGCAGGATATTCCCGAGACCTTCCTGACCCAGATCCTCATCAGCCTGAGAGGGGCTGGGCTCGTGGTCAGTACGCGAGGTTCCTCAGGCGGATATCGCCTCGCCCGCGATCCCGCGGAGATCTCTCTGGGAGACGTCCTCCGCGTGATCGACGGCGAGGAATTTCACGAACGGCCGGCGCGACGGTCCACGCCTCACTCGCTGGCCAGGCTTTGGGAGCGGCTCCGGGCGTCTCAGGTGGACATCCTGGACCGCACCAGCATCGCTCATCTCGCCACACAGGGCAGGACGCCCGACTGGACGATCTGAAATCGGGCAGGTTTTTCAGGGCTTGACGAGGTACGAGTCGAAGACGCGGACCTTCTCGATCTTGGACTTGATGGCGGCGACGAAGTCGTCGTGACGCTTGTTGGCCAGGTACTTGTCGCGGTAGCTGCGATCGGCGAAGACGACGTGCAGGGCGACGTCGAAGTCCTTCACGCTCGGGCCTTCCTCGACGTCCTCAGCGCGACGGCCGACCGAGAACGACACGCATCCCTCGTGCTTGGTCAGGTAGGTCTCGCAGTCCTTGACGAAGGCGTCGACGGCCTCCTTCGAGTGGTCCTTGAGCGTGAAGAAGACCATGTGGGCCAGCGGCGAACCCTCTGCGCTTCCCGCGCCCGAAGAGGCGAACGCCGGGTAGGCCAGGGCGGCTCCGGTCAGCAGCAACGTCGCGATGCAAAGCGCTTTCATCATGGCTCGTCTCCCGTTCGTCGCATTTCGGAGGGCATCGGCGACGCCCCTTCGGGAGCCATGATGATCCCCCCGAAGGTCGGCCGCAAGCCGGACGCGGCGGGCTTACGCGAGCTTGTCGCGGTGGGCCCAGACTTTCTCGAACGCTTGCGCGTACTGGTCGACCAACTCGGGGACCTCGGACGTGAAGTAGGGGAGGGCGATCGCGGTTCGATTGGCCTCCTCGGTCCCCGCGAGGTCGGGGATGAGGGGCTTGTGGTGCCACCATTCGGCCTCGGCGTAGAGCGGCATCTTGTGCTGGAGCGGGTAGCGATGCTCCCGGGCCTTGACCCCCTCGGCCTGGAGCGCCTTGACGATCGCGGCGCGGCTTGCGCCGGCCTTGGATTCGTCCAGGAAGAGGATGTTGTTCGCGTAGTAGATCCGGCGGGCGTCGGCCGGGCAGGGAGGCTCGACGAGCCCCGGGAGCTGCGCGATGCGGTCGTTCAGGCGACGGACCTGCGCCGTGCCCGCGGTGTTCCGCGCGTCCAGGCCGGCGAGCTGCGCACGGGCCAGGGCTGCGGCCATCGGGTTCATCCGGAGCTTCAGCCCCAGCCCCGTACCGGCGTAGCGGCGATAGGGGCTGTCAGCGGGGAACTTCGCGGGAATGTCGGAATGGCCGAAAGACGTCGCCCGCTCGTAGTCGGCGCGATCCTGGTACATCCCCATGCCCCCCTCCATGGCGGGGAGCGGCTTGGTGGTCTGGTAGCTGAAGATCGACATCCGGCCCCAGGCCCCGAGCGGCTTGCCTCGGTAGGCTGCTCCTGGTGCATGGGCGACGTCTTCCAGCAGAGCCAGACCGTGCTCGCGGGCGAAGGCCGAGACATCGTCCATGGGGCAGGGAAGTCCCATCCAGTGCACGGGCATCATCGCCCGGACATTGGGGGTGAGCCGGCGGCGGGCGTCGTCGAGGTCGAAGTTGAGGGTCCGCGGGTTCACGTCGACGAACGCGGGGACGAGGCCGAACAGCCGCATCGGCACGATCGACGCGAAGAACGTGTAACTGGGGACGAGGACCTCGGCGCCCGGCGGGAGGTTCAGCGCGAAGAACATCGCGGCGATGGCGCTGGTGCCGTTGCAGTGGGCCTTGGCGTACGAGACGCCGAAATGCTCGCGCCAGTCCCGCTCCAGATCGTCGATCGGACCGTAACCCGGATTCCGAAGGACGTCCAGGACGGCGGCCTCCTCGGTGGGCCCGTAGAGCGGCCAGCGAAAGGCGTCGGCGTGCTTCGAGGTCGGGATGGAGACGGCGGGTCGACCGCCGTCGACGGCCAGCGCCTCGGGCGATGTCGCTCTCGCGGAACCGGCCAGCCCGCCGGCTGCCAGGGCCCCCGCCGAGGCGAGGACGTCGCGGCGGGTGGTGGAGAATTTCCCGGCCGGCTCGTCGCGTCTCATGGGCGATTGAACTCCCGTCGATGGTTCAGGGGCGGCTTGATAGGGCGAGCCTCGTCGTCTAGCCTGATCCTACCGACTGCGGCCCCGCGCCGCACCCGTAATCGCGATCCGATCGAGACGAGGCCATGACCGAACTCCCAGATCCTGAAACCTCCTCGCGGCGCTCGTTCCTGACGCGTTCGGCGTCGCTCGCCGCCCTGGGCGGGCTGACTGCGTCGACCGTGGAGCGATCCGTCGCGGCCGAGCCGGCTTCCGGGGTGATCGACGCCCACGCCCATCTGAATCACCGCTCGCGGGATTCGTGGGAGGCCGACGATCGAGCCCTGATCGACGCGGCCGATCGACTCGGAATTGACCGCCTCTGCTGCTCGATCCTGACCCCGAAGCGTCCGTCGACCGCCGACGGTTTCCGGGAGTGCAACCGTTGGATGCTCGACGCGATGAAGCGGTTTCCCGGGCGAGTCCTGGGTTATTGCTACGTCAATCCAGGGTGCGGGGCTGAGGCCGTCGACGAGGTCCGCCGCTGCGTGGGCGACCTGGGTTTTATCGGCGTGAAGCTCTACAACGAATACTTCTGCACCGACCCCATCGTCTTCCCGGTGATCGAGGCGGCCATCGAGTTCGGCGTCCCGATCCTCCAGCACGCCGGGCACGCTCATCATCCGCTCCCCGGCCAGCCTCGCATCTCCGACGGCGGCAGGATCGCCGAGCTGGCCGCTCGCTACCCTGAGGCCAAGCTGATCTGCGCCCACATCTGCGGCGGCGGCGACTGGGAGTGGACCATCAAGGCCCTGCGTCACTCCCCCTCGGTGTTTCTCGACACCAGCGGCAGCGTCCCGGACGACGCCGTGATCGAGATGGCGGTCCGCGTGATTGGCGCGGATCGGCTTCTTTTCGCATGCGACTCGTCGATGACCACGAGCGTGGGACGGATGCGCGGCGCCGACCTCTCCACGGAGGACAGGGCGAAAATCATGGGCGCCAACATGGCGAAGATTCTGGCGGGAAAGAAGCGATGATCCTCGACGTCAATGCCTACATCGGGCCTTTCGCCTTTCGGGCCCTGCGACACGATACGGCCGCCGGGCTGGCGGCGCTGATGGCAGCCAAGGGGATCGACCGGGCGATCGTCTCCAGCGCCCTCGCCATCACCTACCGCAATACTCAGACGGCCAACGAGGCGCTCGCCGCGGAGATCAAGCCGCATGGCGGACGCTTGATCCCATTCGCCGTGATCAATCCGGCGTACGCGGGTTGGCGCGACGACCTGGAAGCCTGCCGCACCCTGGGATTTCGTGGCCTGCGGATTTATCCCGCGTGGCACGGGTATGCACTGGGCGACTCGATCTGCCTGGAGCTGGTCGACGCGGCGACGGCGATGGGAATGGTGATCTCGATCCCGATGCGAGTGGAGGACGTCCGCAACCAGAGCTGGCTCGTCGACGTGCCCGAGGTCCCCCTCGCAGACGTCGCGAAGCTGGTCGCTGCGCGGCCGGCGGCCCGGTTCATGCTCCTCAACGGTGCGGGATATGCGAACGGCCCGCTCGGTCGCAAGGACGCCTTGCCGGCGAACTACCTGATCGAGATCTCCCGGATGGACTCGGTCCTGACCGATGAGATCGGCCGGCTCGTCTCCAACCTGGGGGCCGATCGGCTGGCGTTCGGCACGGGCATGCCACTCCACTACCCGGACGCCGGGCTGCTCAAACTGGAGATCCTGCGAGCCTCCGACGCGGACAAGGCGAAGATCGCCTGGGGCAACGCCGCCGCCTGGCTCGGACTCGACGGCTGACGTCGGAGCGCGCGAAACGGGCCGGAGAGATTACGTCTCCCCGGCCCGTCGGCGACTGCGAAGCGATCACCAGTGCCAGTCGTTCTCGGTGGTGTCGCCCTGGGAGCTGCTGTAATCGCCGAAGACGTCCTGGTCGTCGTAGCTGAAGACGCTCTTGTGACGGATGAACTTGTCGGCGCCGGCGCCGCCGTAGACGTATTCGACGTAGTCGAGGCTGCCGGTGCGGAAGCCGGCGTCGAGGCGGTCGTTGCCGTTCTGGCCGTAGAGGCGGTCCCGGCCGTCGCCGCCGCGGAGGTCGTCGTTGCCGTCGCCGCCGTAGAGGTAGTCGTCGCCGCCGTTCCCCTCGATGTAGTCGTTGCCATAGCTGCCGTCGAGGGTGTCGTTGCCGTTGCCCCCGTACATCCGGTCGTCGCCCCAGTTGCCGGTGAGGTAGTCGTTGTCGTTGCCGCCGTCCATGTAGTCGTTGCCGTCGCCGCCGTACATGGAATCGTTGCCGTCCTGGCCGTACATCGAGTCGTTGCCCGAACCGCCGTCCATGTAGTCGGCGCCGGAGCCGCCGTACATGGAGTCTGCGTCGGCGCCGCCGAAGAGGTAGTCGTTCCCCGACCCGCCGTCGAGGACGTCGGAGCCGCCGTTGCCGTAGAGGGTGTCGTTGCCATTGCCGCCGATCAGGGTGTCGCGGCCCGAGCCGCCGGACATCCAGTCGTTGCCGTCGCCGGCGTTGGCGTACATCGGAGCATAAGTGTTGTTGATGATCGTGTCGTTGCCCCCCTTCGCCTGGATCGACAGCGGGGAGGACGAGCTGAGCCTGTAGCTGTAGCCGACGCTCAACGTCTGGGTCGTCGACGAGAGCAGGACGCCGCCCGACCGCTTCTCCAGCTTAAGCGTCACCGAGCCGTTGTAGCCCGGCTGATAGTTGAGGACCTGGATCGTGTCGTCGTAGTCCGAGCCGTCGACGGAGATGTAGCGATCGCCGTTGGAATAAGCCTGGATCGAGGCGCTCAGAGCGGTATCGGCGGAGAGGACCACGCGACCTTCGAGGGCCGTCAGGGAGGGGCGATAGGACCGACGCGAAGACCTGCTCATGGTGATTTCCCTTGCCGCTCGCGGCGGCCTTTCAGGACCTTGGCCCACCCTTCCCCGCGACGCTTCGCGTCACGACCGGTCGGGCGACGCCGAGTTATCACCACCCCCGTCGCCATCGGACACGGAATCGGTATTAAAAAGCGTAAATGAAACGATGGCTCTTTTGACGGCCTGCGCGCACGACGAAATCGGCTCCCCGAGGACGATCTCGTCGCCGGCCGAGGCGGCCGGGGCGAGACGTTCCTGCAGGGGCCGATTCCGGGGCCGGGCCCGATCGGAAATCGTGATGCGGAGCCTCGCAAGACGGCTCCGAAAGGGGGGCCCTCGTCGGGTCGGGGAGGTGTGGCCCCGGCACGACGATCGATTGGATCACCAGTGCCAGTTGGTCTCGGTGGTGTCGCCCTGGCCGCTGTTGTAGTCGCTGAAGTAATCGATGTCGTCGAAGCTGAAGACGCTCTTGTGGCGGACGAAGGTGTCGGCCCCAGCGCCCCCTTGGAGGTACTCGCCGTAGTCGATGCTCCCGCCGATGCGGTAGCCGGCGTCGAGGTAGTCGTTGCCGTTGCCGCCGTAGAGGCGGTCGTAGCCGGCCTCGCCGCGGAGCTGGTCGTTGCCGTCGCCGCCGTAGAGGTAATCGTCGCCGTCGCCGCCGTAGAGCTTGTCGTCGCCGGCGTCGCCGGAGAGTGTGTCGTTCCCCGCGTATCCGTACAGGTTGTCGTTGCCGGCCCCGCCGGAGAGATAATCGTTCCCCGAGCCGCCGTCGACGTAGTCGTTGCCGTCGCCGCCGTAGACGGTGTCATCCCCTCCCATGCCGAGCACGGAATCATTGCCCGACTCGCCGTCGAGGAAGTCGTTGCCGTCGCCGCCGTAGACGGTGTCATTGCCCGAACCGGCGCGGATGGTGTCGTTGCCGGCGCCGCCGTCGAGGTAGTCGTCGCCCGCGTTGCCATAGATGGTGTCGTTGCCGTTCCCGCCATTGATGTAGTCGCGGGAGGTGCCGCCGTAGAACCAGTCGTTGCCGTCGCCGCCGTCGGCGTACATCGGCGCGGAGGTGTTGTTGATGATCGTGTCGTTGCCCCCCTTCGCCTGGATCGACAACGGCGACGTGGTGCTCAAGGAGTGGCTGGAGCCGGCGTGGTAGGTGGCGGTTGAGGAGGAGAGCTTTACGCCGTTGGACCACTTCTCCAGCTTGAGGGTGATCGAGCCGTTGTACCCCGGCTGGTAGTTGAGCACCTGGATGGTGTCGTCGTAGTCGGACCCGTCGACGACGATGTAGCGGTCGCCGTTGGAGTACGACTGGATCGAGGCGCTCAGGACGGTGTCGGCGGAGAGGACGACGCGGCCTTCAAGGGCGGTGAGGGACGGACGGAAGGATCGCTTGCCCATTGGTGACTCTCCCGGCCGCCCACGGGCGGCCCTCTCGGGACCCGGCTTTCAGCCCGCCTCGCGACGCCTCGCATCGCGACAGAACGGTCCGACGCCGGGTTATCACCATTCGGGGGCCCGCCGGACACAGCCGGGGGAAATAAGTCGAGAGGGTCGTCGGCTCAGGGCTTCGATTGGGGAGGGGCGGGGAGGATTGTGAGCCAGGGGCGTTCCGTCTCGATCTCGAAGTCCGCGATCTTGGCTCGGGCCGTCCGCTCGAACCCGCCGTCTCCGCGGGCTCGCCCGACGATGCGGAATGGTCCGGAGGCGGCCTCGCCTTGGGAGCGGATTTCCAGCGTCGCCTTCTTCGCCGAGTCGCCGGAAGCCGCCGACGAGACCGGTTTGACCTCGACGCCGGCGGGAAGGTCTTCGGCTTGCAGTTCGATCTCGCCGCCGAATCCGCCCTTGCGGTCGATCGTCACGACGACCTTGGTTTCCTTGCCGTGAGCGACTTCGAACACGTCGTTCGCCAGCGTCAGACTGAAATCAGGGGTCGACCGAACCACGCTGAGGAGGTAGGCGAATCTCGGTCCCCCTCGATCGTGCAGGTCGCGGACGACCACCCGGAACTCGCCGTCTTCCTTGGGGGAGAACCTCAACTCCGGATCCTTGGACTCGCCGACGTCGTCCGTCTCGGCCAGCACCTCGCCAGTCGGCCCGAGGATCGACAAGACAGCGTCCAGCGGAAGACCGAACGCGCGCGACTCCAGCCGGAAGCGACGGGTCTCCCCCTTCTTCAGGCCGATCCGATAGGCGTCCCGATCCCCCGGCGGGTCGATCCGGCCGGAGACCGAGGCGAGGTCGTTGAGGGTCTGGGGATGATCTGGCTCGTTAATCTCGGCCTCGACCGCCAGTGGGCCCGAGACTCGCCGCACCTCGGCGGCCCCGGCCAGGGGGGCATGCGTCAGGGCGATGCGATCGGGGACGCCGGGAGAGGCGACGAGGACGGAGAAGGGCCCGGAACGGGGGATGTTCGGTCCCTCGGCGGCGACCACGGCCAGGCTCTCGCGCGGTACGGCGAGCGGGAAGGCGTGGTCGATGAATCCGTCGGTCGTGAGGGTGAGCCGATAGATGTAGTCGTCGCCGCCGGCGAATCGGATGCTGCTGTCCGGCTTCGCCGGGAAGGCGAAGAGCCGGACGATGTAGGTTCCGTCTGAAGGCGCGTCGAAGACGATCCGCGGGTCGAGACCGCCGGCGTCGTCGTTCTGAGCCAGCACGAACCCATCGGCCGAGACGACCTGGAGCACGCCGTCCATCGGTGAGCCGAGAGAACGGGCGGCCTCGACGTCCGCCGTGAGCGTCGCACCGGCTTTCAGGTCGACCGCGAAGCCGTCGACGTCACCCCGCCTGGCGAGCCGGCCGTTGATGGTAGTGCGGGGCTCGCTGAGCTTCTGGGGCCGTCTCGGGTCGTCGTTGGGCTCCGCCTCGGCCGTCTCGGGCAAGGCGCCCACGATAAACGGCCGGAGGCTTGTCGCCCCGTCCTGGTCGTAGACGCGCAGCCAGCGCACGCCGGGAGCGGCGTCGGGCGCGACGACGATCGAGAGGACGCCTTTCTTCTCCGTCGCTGCAACCGAAAGCCCTTCGCCGTCGACCCAGCATTTCACCGGCCAGTGGTCGAACGTCCCGGACATGGTCACGGAAGCCGACTGGCCTCGAGCGGCTCCGGGGGGGAACAGCCCGGTGAGCGTGGGAGGCTTGGCCTTCAAAGGTCGGTTAAGCGAGGCGAGCAAAACGAGTGCGAGCAGCGAGGCGAGGAGACGAGGCCGGCTCATCCCATCAACTCCCGGATCGGCGTGGGGTCGGAGACGAGGAAGGTAGGGCGACCGGCGGGGGTGTGGAGGATCTTGCCCGGATCGATGCCAAGCTTCGCGTAGATCGTGGCCACGAAGTTCTCCGGAGACAGGACGCGCTCGCTGGCGGCGTAGCCGTAGGCGTCCGTCGATCCGACGACCTGGCCTCCTGGCGTGCCGCACCCGGCCATGAGGACGGACATGGCGTTCGACCAGTGGTCTCGCCCGGCGTCCTTGTTGATCTTCGGCGTCCGTCCGAACTCGCCGAGTACGACGACCAGGGTGGAATCTAGCAGGCCTCGCTGGTCGAGGTCCTGAATGAGCGCGGCGATCGCTCCTTCAAAGACGGGCATCCGCTTCTTGAAGCCGTCGAAGATCCCGATGTGGTGGTCCCAGCCGCCTTCGTTCAGGGTGATGAACGGCACGCCGGCCTCGACGAGCCGGCGGGCGAGCAGGCAGCGCTGGCCGAACGAGCTGCGGCCGTAGTGGTCGCGGACGCGAGGGTCTTCCTGCGAGACGTCGAACGCGCGCTGGGCCAGGGGAGAACCCATCAGCTCATAGCCCTGGTGGTAGTATTCGTCGAGCGCGAGGGCCGGGTCGGCTGTCGACTTGTCGGCGAACCGCTTGAACCGATCGAGGCGTTCGCGGAGGCTGCGGCGATCGTCGACCCGGGTTACTTCGAGTCCGCCCGGCGGCGAGACGTCGCGGACGCGGAAGCGTTCGGAGCTTGGGTCGTCGGGGACGACGAACGGGGCGTACTTCGCCCCCAGGAAGTTCGGCCCGCCCGACCGCGTCATGCTGGGGATCGAGAAATAAGGCGGCAAGCCGCCGCCGGCCCCGCGCTCATGGGCGGCGACCGAGCCCATGCTGGGGTGGAAGCTGACGAAGGCGCCGCAGCCGACGGGGATGCGCGGCGGGGCTCCGGTGATCATGTAATGATTGCCCGCCCCGTGGTTCCCCTGATCGTGGCGGATGGATCGGATGATCGCCAGCTTATCGGCGATCGCCGCCAGCCGCTTCATCGGCTCCGCAAACCGGATGCCCGGGACCGAGGTCTCGATCGCCGAGAACTCGCCGCGGACCTCGGCGGGGGCGTTCGGCTTGGGGTCGAACGTCTCGTAATGACTGGGGCCGCCGTCCATCCAGACCAGGATGCAGCTCGTCGGCCGTGCGCCCGAGCCAGCAGCGAGGCTGCGGGACCGCAGAGCGTCGACGAGTCCGCCCCCCATCAGGGCGCCCAGGCCAAGCCGAAGGCAGTCGCGGCGGGTCGTGTTGGATTCGCAGTTCCTGAGTGTCGCCATCGTTCTCGCCTCGGACGGGGGAGGGGACGTCGAGCGGACCGGGTCGCGGCTCAGTCCTTGAAGACGAATTCGGGGGAGTTCAGCAGCGCCCAGAGGAGGTCTTCGACCGCGGCGCGGCGATCCTTCTTGGGCTCGTTGAAGAGGCTTACGGCGATGCTGGCCTCCTCTGCGGTGGGGCGTCGACTGTACGCGAGCAGGTAGAGTTTCTCGACGATCGCATCAGGTTTCGCCTCGCTCTTCGCGAGGGTCGCGACACGTCCTTCGTCCGACGTCAGCTTCTCGTGGAGGTTGGGGGCGTTCATGAGGTGCAACGCCTGGACGACGGCCGTGTCGCTCGTGCGCTCGCAGGGGGGATCCTGGTTCATGTCGGGACGGCCGAACGTGTCGAGGAAGAGCGAGGGGATGCGGTTGGTCCAGGTCGTCGAGGCCCGACTGCGCGGGGGCGACGCGTCGAACGAGTCGGGGATGCCGGTCACGTCGACGACGGCGTCCAGCATTGTCTCGGCCCTCAACCGCTGCCGGTAATGGCGGGAGAAGTTCCGGACGTCGGCGGCGTTCCGCTCGTTGGGCTCGGAGGAGAGGCCGTAGACCGTCGAGGCCATGATGGTTCGGATCAGGTGTTTCACGTCATAGCCGTGCTCGCGGAAGTCGTCCGCGAGGGCGTCGAGCAGCGGGCCGTTGCTGGGCGGGTTCGTGGCCCGGATGTCGTCGACGGGGTCCACGATCCCGATGCCCATCAGGTCTCCCCAGACGCGATTGGCCATCACCTTCGCGAAGTACCGATTGTCCGGCGAGGTCATCCAGCGGGCCAGGACTTCGCGGGGATCCTTCGCCGGGTCCGAGGCGCCCGGAGCTTCGCCGAACAGGGGCTTCGGAGGCAGGACGGCACCCGTCAGCGGGTGCTTGATCTCTCCCGATTTGGCCGTGAAGACGATCTCCTCGCTCCCCGAGATCGGCGGCGAGAGCCCCGTCCCCTTGCGCCCGATCCGGGTGAAGAAGGCGGCGAACTCGTAGAACTGGTCCTGCCCCCACGACTCGAACGGATGGTGATGGCACTTGGCGCAATCCAGTCGGATGCCCAGGAAGAGCTGGCTCATCACCGGGGCGATCTCGATCGGCTCGCGATGGTCGCGGAAGATCGTGCTGGGGCCTTGCTCGAACGAGCTGCCCTGGGCGGTGACGATCTGCCGCACGAACTCGTCGTAGCGGAGGTTCTTCCGGAAGGCGTCGCGGATCCAGCCGTCCAGGTTGAAGACCGCCTTGATCCCCACCCGGTAGGGGTTTGGCCGGAGGAGGTCCATCCACTTCGTCGCCCAGTGATCGGCGTACTCGGGCCGCTCCAGTAGCCGGTCGACCAGTTGGGCTCGCTTCTCCGGGGATGGGTCGTCGAGGAACGCCCGGGCCTCGTCGGGCGTCGGCAGGCGGCCGATCACGTCGAGGAAGGCTCGCCGCAGGAACGTGGCGTCGCCCGCGACGGCCGAGGGGGTCAGGCCGAGCTTCTTCCATTTGGCCAGGGCGAGGTCGTCGATGAAACTCCGACGGGGGAAAGCCTCGTACTCGGACGCGGCGACCTCGCCGGCGAGTGGGACGAAGACGTCGCAGTTGGCGAAGAGGCCCTCGTAACGCGCCGAGATGGTGGCCTCGCCGGCCAGCTTGCCGGCCCGCACCCGGCCCTGAGCATCAACCGCGACGGCCGTCGCCTCGCTCGACCCGAAGGTCGCCAGCGGCGTGACGTCCTCGGTAGATCCGTCGGAGAAGTGGGCGATCGCCCGAACGCCGAACGACTCTTCGGGCTTCAGCGTCCGCTCGGTCGGCTCGACGCTCACCCGGACGAGCTTCGGCGCGTCAGCCGGGGTTCGAGGGAGACCGTCGGCGATCCACCGGCGCAGCGTTTTGTAGAAGGCGCTGTCGGGGTCGATCCGACGGCCTCCGCCGTGCGGGATCTCGGCGGTCGCCTTCTGAAGGAAGAGGCTGCCCTCGGGATCGGAGCGGAGGATTCGACGGCCGCCGGCTTCGCGTGAGATGGCGGCGAAATCGAACGACGGGTCGAAGCCCTGGAGCGACAGCATGAACCCGTTCTGGCCGCTCGCCTTGCCGTGGCAGGGCCCGGAATTGCAGCCGGCCCTAGTTAAGATCGGCTCGACCTGACGCTCGAACGTGATGGGCCCCGGAGGTTCCGCACCCCCCACGACCCCGGTCAGGCCGCTCATCCCGGCGATCAACACAAGCCCTAGGATCGCAGAACGCATCCCGATCGCCTCAAGGAATTTCGGCACTCACCTGTTTCCCGACTCGTGCTCGTTGTACCCGAGTTTCAGGGCTTCTTCAACAATTATTCGACGTTCAACTGGCCTGGCGTGAGCGTCTCGAACGAAAGCCGGCGGCCTCTCACAGGGTTAGCTGCTGTGGAGAAGGACGCGAACGCAGTTCGGCCTGGAGTGATTGTATGGAACGACCGATCGTGGCCTGGTCGGAATGGCGTTGCGCCAGAGTTCACTCGTCGGCTGCAGTAGGGGGGGGCGACGAGGGAAGGGTGGGATGCGACGTACGTCGTTTTGGAGTTAAGTGGAGCGGAAGGGGATCGAACCCTCAACCTCAGCATTGCGAACGCTGCGCTCTCCCAATTGAGCTACCGCCCCGAAATCCTTTGGGATGTTGCCGTTGCGACGCCCGAGTGGGACTTCCCGGAGGCCGGGGCCGTCGCTGGTTTTGCACGGGGATCGTGCAAGTGCGACAGGCGGTCCGTGCATCGGGCGTGCACGACGTTCGGAGTATAACCGCCGGAATGGGGGGATGCGAGAGCGCTTTCCTATAATCCCTCGGGTCACAGTCGCGGGCGGTCGCTTTCCGTTGGAGGAGGTCGTTGATGGCGTTGAGGGGCATGGAGTCCGAGAGTGGCCCGCGGTGGAGGACGATGGGCCGGGCGTTCGCGAACCGGAACTACCGGCTCTTCTTCGCCGGCCAGGGCGTATCGTTGGTCGGCACCTGGATGACCCGCCTGGCGACGAGTTGGCTGATCTACCGGCTCGCCGGGGGAGACGCTCCCTGGCTGCTCGGGGTCGTCGGTTTTGCGGGCCTCGCCCCGACGTTCTTCCTTGGGCCCGTGGCCGGGGTTTTCGTTGATCGCTGGGACCGGCATCGCGTTCTGGTCGTGACTCAGATCCTGTCGCTGCTGCAGTCGGCTGCGCTGGCGGGGGTTGCCTTCCACGGGGGATCGGGCTCGATCATGATCGGGCTGGTCGTGGCGCTCAGCCTGGCCCAGGGGGCGATCAACGCCTTCGACATGCCCGCTCGTCAGTCGCTTATGATCGAGATGGTCGGCCGTCGCGAGGACCTTCCCAGCGCGATCGCTTTGAACTCCTCGCTGGTCAACGGGGCGCGGCTGGTCGGGCCGGCGCTGGCCGGGATGGTAATCGCCCTCGTCGGCGAGGCCTGGTGCTTTGCGATCGACGCGATCAGCTACGTCGGCGTGGTCGCGGCCCTGCTGGCGATGCGACTCACCCCGAAGCCTCGCCCGCCAGCGACTGGTTCGGTTTTCGGCCGTCTGACCGAGGGGGCGCGATACGCCTTCGGGTTCCCGCCGATCCGGGCATTGCTTCTGCTGCTGGCCCAGGTCAGCTTCGCCACGATGCCCCAGTCGGTCCTGATGCCGGTCTTCGTCGCGAGGGTGCTCGGCGGCGGGCCTTATACGCTCGGCCTGCTCTCGGCGTCCCAGGGTTGCGGGGCTCTCGCCGGGGCTCTGTATCTGGCTTCGCGACCCTCCGTGCTGGGCCTGGGTCGGGTCGTCGTCGGGGCGACGCTCGTCCTGAGCCTTGGCCTCCTCGGGTTTTCTCAGTCCAGCTCGGTCTGGCTGTCGGCCGTCCTGATCGCGGCCGTCGGGGCGGGGATGATGGCCCACATGGCGGCGACGAACACCCTGATCCAGACGATGGTCGACGAGGACAAGCGAGGCCGGGTCATGGGCTTCTACGGGATGGCCTTCCAGGGCGTGGCCCCGTTCGGCAGCCTGCTGGGCGGATGGCTGGCCGGACGGTACGGATCCCGACCCGTCGTCCTGGGGGCGGGACTCGTCGTCATGGCCGGCGGCCTGACGTTCGCCACCCAACTGCCGAGGCTTCGACGCCATGCCCGACCCCTCTACAAGAAGCTCGGGATCCTTCCCAGCGATCGACCAGACGAAGTCGCCGCCGTCATGGCCTCACCCCCGGCCCTGAGAGAGACGGCGTGACTCGGGCGGCCGAACTTCACCCGTTCGAGAACCTGACCCCGGCGATTTCGGTTCGTTCGCTCCGACGGCCGCTCTGTCTTATCAGGCGTAAGTGCTCTGGCGGAAACCTGTTGCGATCGACGGTCCCGGCGGCTTCGTTCGCGCATTTTTCGGAGAGTCCTCGCACTCTCTCGACAGGATGCTCGGCCGAACCGAGCGACCCTCCGTTCGACCTCGACAGCGCCTTCGGCCTCCTTGCTGATCGGGTTCGACTTTGGGTTCGTTCGACCTCGCGATGAGCCCTGGCTGTGATCACAAGCTGTGTTTTCACAGACATTTCCGGCGATGGCGCTCGGCGGCTTCGTTCGGCGAGAAATCCAACCTGCGGCCCTTGCTTTCACGGGGCAACGACTTCGAGTGGCCATCGAGTCAATCCGCCTGGGCATAGGATCTCCGCTCCCACGATCGCCCTGCATCGGCTGCGTCCGCGCAACGTTCCAGCCCTTGGGCCGCCGTCCTTCCTCAACCCCACCGAGTTGCCAAAGATCACCCGTCAGCGACCTCCACTACAGAGAATCTACTCCTAACACGCCATTCCTTTCGCCGACTGGTGAGGAATCAGGGGCCTGGGATCATCCGGCTGAGGCGTCGGGGATGGTGAGGTCGATTTTGCCGGGGATGTCCACGGTGGCGACCTTCGGCGCGTGGCTGGTGGCGCCGGATTTTGTCTGAGTTCCCCGGTAGGGCGTCCTGGGGGGGGGCCAGCCTGCACCGATACCTCTGTTTGACCCCGAAGACTTCCGGTCCCCTGTCGAGGGCTGGACCTTTTCGTTGGAATGAAAGCAAGTGAGGAGGGAGTATGGGATGTCGGAGGGAGGTTGGCGATGCGGTTCTCGATCAAGCGAATGCTCATCTTGATTGCGGTGGTGGCCGCCGTTTGCGGTCTCTCATCAGCTTGGAGGGCGTTCGAACTCGCAAATCGGGCTGCGATGTATCGGGGGATGGCGGAATCGTTGAGGGGACAGGCCAAAACGACCCGGAACCGAACCGCGATTCCTGGGTTGACCGCCAAGATGGTCCGCAACGAGTTGAAAGAAGCGGAGTATTTGGAGAAGACGGCCGAGTCCTATGAAAGGGCAATATTCCACCCCTCGGAACCCTTGCAACTCCCAAAACGATGAGATCGCCTCACACACGATGGACTATCGGGCGGCTCACGGTCTCGCGAGGCCTGACGGAGACAGGTAGCTGGAGGAGACGTTGTGACTCCTCAACGGACGGCCTGAGCGGTACGCCCTTATTCCTCAACGGGCGTTGGCTTAGATGGAGAGCCTGACGCCGCGGAATTCGCGCCTGGAGTGACGCTGATGCCCCGAACCGCGCGGATCAGTCAAGGAGGGTTCTTCTACCACGTCCTGAATCGCGGCAATGCGCGATCCGATCGCGCTGGATGCAGTGGCTGATGACGACGCACGTTCGGCGTTACCTGCGGCACGACGGCCACAGCGGCCACGTCTGGCAAGGGCGGTTCAAGGCGTTCCCGATCCAGGACGACGAGCACCTGGTAACAGTCGTTCGTTACGTCGAGCGCAACCCGCTCCGCGCCGGCCTTGTCGACCGGGCCGAGGATTGGCGTTGGTCGAGCCTCGGCACCCCTGTCGCCACCGCCGAGACCCTGCCGAAGCTCACGTCCGACGAGCGACTTCGCCTCGGCGATTGGCCGTCATTCGTCAACCAACCCCTGACCGAGGCCGAAGTTGATGCGATCCGGTGATCGATCCGTCGCGCCCGCCCGTTCGGCTCCGAGCGTTGAACCCAGGAGACCGCCGAACGCCTTGGCCTGGAGTTCAGCCTTCGGTAAGGAGGCAGCCAGAAAAGCACGGGCAAGCCTACCCAAAGCCTGTAGTCGGCTGCGAGCAATAGGGATGTCCCCGTCAGGTCTGTCAGTCCCCGTCAGGCTCCCCCAGATCGAGATCACTTCGCAGTCGAGGACTAATTCCCATGAGCAACGCAGATCGTTTTATCGGCGAGTATAGAATTGATCGGCCGTATGTGAAGCACGAATGGATTCCCGTGGTTGAGCACGTGATTCGCAAACTATCAGAATTCCTCGACACTCCTATTCGGGCTTCGTCCTCAGCCAGTAAACATATGGAAACGTGGGCGGGCCTGGACATAGAAAGCGACGGGCATTTTGCTGGCGGAATAAGGTTGTCATGGAAAGGAAGTCTCGCCGCAACGGTCGAGAAAGACCCTCGAGACAATAAATTCCAGGCTATCGTGTTTTTGTTCAGCCACGACAAGCTTATGACAACGTCAGACGGACGAGAATGTCTGTATCTCGAATATCTTGTCAAAAATGGCGTCGGCGAATGGGATTTTAGTGGATGGTACTGGGATGAATTTGAAGAATTTACAAGATACTGCGGTCCTGAGCGTGGTGTCTAGCTTAGGCTAGTACTTCCCCACGGACGACTTGATGGTGGATCTCGAGGTAGAAAAGGGAGGTAGAAAAGGGGACATTGCGAATGCCACGAAGTTAAGCCGCAAACCATTGCTGGATTAGATCTTCGTGGTGTTCCCGCCGGGGCTTGGTCATGCGCATGTACTGCTTGGGGCGGCGTTTCTTGACGCGCGGCTCCTAGCGGCCGCGGCGGCATGGGTTGACGACCAGTTTCGGCGTGTCGCCGTCGTCCGTCATGCCGGTCAACCAGCGGAGGCCGACCCAGACCCGATGACCCCGCCAGCGGTGATCCTCCGAGGCCCCCCGGACGGCCGCGGCCACCCCTTCGACGAGCCCGAGGAAGACGGCCAGGGGGATGCGACGTCGAGCCTGGCAGTAGCGGAGTCGCTGAACTCCTGACCGCCGAGCCGCTCGACATGCCGGCACGAAGTGTTCCTCAGCAAGACCTGCAGAAGGAACAGCGAGATCGTCTCCACGGGCCCGAGCTTGCGAGCCCTCCAACGATATCCCGCCTTCTTGCAAGCCGCCTCGATCGTCCTCGGCGAGATCGCGGCGGCGGCGTCTTGGCGCAGGCGGCCGAGGATGGTGAAGATGCGAGTCGGCATGGGGGGGGCTCCGTGCGGCGTCTCGGTGCGTCCTCGAGAAACCGCCAGGATGCCCTCGGGCCCCCTCAGCCTTCAAGACGCGACAAGTCGTTCACGCCGAAGGCTTTGTGCACTATCTTCGTGGCATTCAGCAATGTCCCCTTGGTTCCCTCCCTGAGAGCATATACGTCGACGTAAACAACAACGGCAATCCGGTTATAGTTTTTTACAAAGACGAGACGGTTGTCATCGCAGACGCGGATAACCCAAACGCGCTTATTACAGCCTGCGGGCTTAGAGACGGGAAAGATCGCAAGAGCGTCAAAGACAAGTGGGCTACAGATCACGATTACTTCGCAGTCGAGGACTTATTTCAGTGAACAACGCAGATCGTTTCATCGGCGAATATAGAATTGATCAGCCGTATCTAAAGGACGATTGGATTCCAGTGGTTGAGCATGTGATTCGCAAACTATCGGAATTCCTCGACACTCCTATCCGGGCTTTGTCATCAGCCAGTAAACACATGGAGACGTGGGCGGGGCTGGACATAGAAAGCGACGGATGTTTTGCCGGCGGAGTAAAGTTGTCATGGAAAGGAAGTCTCGCCGCATCGGTCGAGAAGGACCCTCGAGACAATAAATTTCAGGCTATAGTATTTTTGTTCAGCCACGACAAGCTTATGACAACGTCAGACAGACGAGAATGTCTGTATCTCGAATATCTTGTCAAAAATGGCGTCGGCGAATGGGGGTTTAAAGGATGGTGCTGGGATGAATTTGAAGAATTTACAAGATACTACGGTCTTGAGCGTGGTTTCTAGCTTGAGCTAGGGGTGCCAGCCGGGTTGGGACGAAGGGGGAGGAAAAGGGAAAAGGGGACATTGCTAAAGAAAAGGGGAAAGGAAAGGGGAAAGGGGACATTGCTAGAAAAGGGGAGGAAGGGGAAAGGGAAGGGGAAAGGGGACATTGCTAAATTCTCTGATTGACTAGGTAATTTAGGGGAAGGGGAAAGGGGACATTGCTAAATTCTCTGATTGACTAGGTAATTT